>CAZQJU010000080.1:0-16167 GCA_964593185.1 uncultured Roseivirgaceae bacterium | reverse complement strand
ACCTTGAATCCTTCCTTCAGTAGTCTTGTTGAAAGATGAAACCCTATAAAGCCTGCGGCTCCGGTGACCAAAATGGGGTGAACTTTATCCAAAAACTCAAATTTTATGCAATGCTAAGGGTTTTCCGATTTGATCGCAAGGTGGTCATTTTATTTGAACCTAATTTTACTTCTAAATGAGATTATTCTACCTCATCAAAAAAGACCTCTTAATTGATTGGAGACAACAAAGTCCAATCACGGGAATTCTTCTGTATTTGTCTGCAACCATCTTCAGTTCTTACATGGCGTTTGGTGGATTTATTTCGGGTACCGTTTGGAATGCGCTTTTTTGGATTATTCTCCTTTTCACTGCAGTGAACGCAATTTCCAAGAGCTTCTTACAAGAAGAACGCAGAACACACTACTATTTTTTTCTTTGTAAGCCCTCCGAAATCATCCTTAGCAAACTCATTTACTCCTGCCTCTACCTGACGGTAATTGCCGGACTAGCATTGGTTATCTATGTCACATTGCTCGGAAACCCACTCTCAAGAATGGGTTTATATATGCTAAACTTATTGCTTGGATGTATTGGACTGGGTGCCACCTTCACAATGATTTCATCCATCTCCGTAAGAGCGGCGAATCGTTCAGTGCTTATGGCTGTGCTTGGTTTTCCAGTGATCATTCCTGTCTTGATTCTATCCATCAGTAATTCAAACAAAATTCTGGAGGGCTACATCTTCATGCAAATTCAAGGGAACCTGCTATCCCTAGTCTCCTTGGATGTGATTATCATTGCGCTAGCATATATTCTGTTCCCATTTACCTGGAAATCGTGATGAGATATTTGATGAAAACTCAATGGTGGAAGTGGCTGTGTATGGGCATGCTTATTTACACAATCATTGGAGGGCTTCTTTTGCCAGTTCCGAAATTACCGATCCTCAACGAGACCATCAGACTACTTCATTTTCATGTTCCGATGTGGTTTGGCATGACGCTACTTTTCCTTGGATCTTCTGTGTACGCCATCAAATATTTACGAAACCCAGACCCTATCACAGATGTCATTAGTTTTCAGTTGGCCAATGCTGGCCTGCTCCTCGGTTGTTTAGGTATTGCTTCAGGTATGCTTTGGGCAAGGAGTACATGGGGAGCCTTTTGGGTAAACGATCCTAAATTGAATGGATCAGCAATCTCCCTGCTTATTTACCTGGCTTACTTCGTCTTACGGAATTCCTTTAAAGATGAACAGAGCAGAAACAAGATCTCCGCTGTTTACAACATTCTTGCTTTTTCAATGACCATACCGCTCATTTTCATCCTCCCGCGTTTGACAGATAGTCTGCACCCCGGGAATGGTGGAAATCCGGGTTTTAATACGTATGACATGAACAACGATTTACGTAAAGTATTTTACTTCGCAGTTTTGGGATGGACCTTGCTCGGGGTATGGATTGCCACCATTTCTACACGAATTTCCTTTATCAAACAACTAAATGAAGATGCCTAGAATCCTATTAGCCTCAATCATGATGGTGCTTTTTCACTTTGCCGATGCTCAGGTTGATATGGCAGAAGATTTTAGAGGAGAAGGAAAAATCTACGTAGTAATCGCTGTAATTTTAATCATATTGATAGGCATCTTTGTTATGCTTTTCAAACTCGATCGTCGCACGAAGCGTTTAGAAAAAGAAGTAAGAGAGAAATGAAGAAAACACATATTGGCGCCATCATTTTCATCGCCGCAGCCATTGCCATAATTATCTCAATGGCAGGTGATGCAAGCACATACGTCACCTTTGGCGAAGCAAAGGAACTGTCCGAAAAGGGTTTTGATAAGAGCATTCACGTTGTTGGCGAGCTACCAAAAACCATGTCTGGTGAAATTGTGGGCATTGTTGAAAGTCCCGACAAGCTCTCATTCAAATTCGAGATGGTTGATAAAGAAGGATTTAAACAAAAAGTACTTTACGCAAAACCAGTCCCAACGGATTTCACGAAATCCGAACAAGTGGTTATCATCGGATCCTATCAGGGCGATAACTTCATTGCCGAAGACATCTTGATGAAATGCCCTTCTAAGTATCAGGAGGATCCGGAATTTACTAGCTGATCATTTCATGATACACTATTTCGAGGGTCAACTTGGTCATATCCTTGTCATTGTTGCATTTGTAACAAGCCTATTTGCTACATACGCCTTTTTTAAGGGAAAGAACCAGCAACAAGATTGGACCTCTTTTGGGTCTAAATTGTTTTACGCGCATGCCATGGCTGTTGTCGGAATCATCGCTGTGCTTTTCTACTTAATTACCAATCACTATTTCGAGTACCATTACGTATTCAGTCATAGTTCCAGATATCTGCCTGTCTACTATCAAATTTCCTGCTTTTGGGAAGGCCAGGAAGGCTCATTTTTGCTGTGGATGTTTTGGAATTCGATCCTGGGAATCATTCTAATACGCACCAATAAGTTTTGGAAGGCACCTGTAATGCTGATCATGTCACTCACGCAGGTATTCCTATCCTCTATGATTCTTGGTGTCGTTTTGTTTGATTTGAAAATTGGCAGCTCTCCCTTTATGTTGCTGAGGGAGGTTATCGACGCACCCATTTTCAAGACAAATCCCAACTTTATTCCCGAAGACGGTAATGGATTGAACCCTCTTCTTCAAAACTACTGGATGGTGATCCACCCTCCGACTTTGTTCCTGGGCTTTGCCACAACCGTCATCCCCTTTGGCTATTGCCTTGCGGGACTAATGATCGGAAAAACGAGGGAATGGATTCGGCCTGCTCTTCCATGGGCACAATTCTCTGCAATGATTCTAGGAGTTGGAATTTTGATGGGTGCGTACTGGGCCTACGAAACATTGAACTTTGGTGGGTACTGGAATTGGGATCCAGTGGAAAACGCGATTTATATCCCATGGTTGGTTCTGGTTGCTTCGATTCATGTGATGATCGCTTATAAGAAAAGCGGATCGGCACTCAAGCTTTCGCTAATTCTAGTCGTGGCTTCTTTCATTCTGGTGCTTTATGCAACATTTCTTACCCGCAGTGGAATTCTGGGAAATGCCTCTGTCCATTCTTTTACCGATTTAGGACTTTCCGGACAGCTGCTACTCTACCTTTTTGTGTTTGTGATTCTATCTATTCTGCTCATAGCTTGGCGCTGGAAGTCAATAGAAAGTGCCAAGGATGAAATCTCCAGCTACTCGAGGGAGTTTTGGATTTTTATGGGCTCGGCCGTTCTGTCACTGATGGCGTTTCAAGTATTAGCGGGTACGTCTATTCCAGTTTACAATGAGATCGCAGAAGGATTTGGCTTTGAGCTGAATATGGCTCCCGCGACAGATACATACACTGCCTACTCTCTCCCTCAGCTTATCCTCTCTGTTTTTCTGGCTATTCTATCGGGAACAGGTCAATTCTTCTGGTGGAAGAAAATGGATAAAACCAAACTCAAAGCGGAACTGACAGTACCGTTCCTGATTTCCCTTGTCATTTCTGCACTGATCATCGTTTTTGGGAAAGTGACCAACGGCTATTATGCTGTGCTGTTGCTCGCTTGCAACTACTCCATCATTGCGAACGCCAAAATCTTTTTCTCAGTCGCCAGATCGAATATTAAGCTAACGGGTGGTTCCATTACCCACATTGGAGTGGCCTTGATGCTTGTTGGAATCTTGTTCTCTTCCGGCTATGAAACCATCCTTTCCAAGAATTATACTTCCATGGTTTGGAGCTCGGATTTTCCTGAAGAAATGAACACAGACAATCTACTGTTGTTCATCAACGAACCAAGACAAATGGGCGACTATTCGATGGTTTACAAAGGGATGAGAAAGTGGTCAAAAGAGCAAGGATATGTAGATGCCAACAACTTGATCCCTACCAGCTTCCCCTTGAAAGTAGTGCATAAAATCAGCAAGGATACCTTGAACCTAATTAATCCCGACAATTACTACTTTGAGGTAGAGTACGCAGAAGGGAACAATAGTTCCTTCACGCTTTTTCCCCGTATTCAATACAATGAAGAGATGGGTGGTTTGCTTCCTTCTCCTGCTCTAAGACGATATTGGGATTCTGACATCTATACGCACATCACAGGCTTTCCAAACCTGGAAGAAGAAATCGAGTGGAGCGATCCTGAAGAAACGAAGGTGACCATCGGTGACCAGTTCTTTATCAACGACTATGTGGCTACATTGGAAAAAATAGAGCCTATCAGTTCCATAGATGGAACCACGCTCAATAGCAATGATGTAGCGGTTAAGGCGGTTATTACCGTTCAAGGAGAGTACAAAGATTACCTCGCTGAACCCACTTTTGTGATACGAAACCGTGAGTACGTTGGCAGAATCGATGCCCAAGTAAATGATCTTGCGTTTAAGGTTTCCATTCAGAACATTATCCCACAAGAAAATGCACTGATATTGGCATACCAGACGACACAAAAAGATTGGATCATCATGGAAGCTGTCAAAAAACCCATGATCAACCTATTGTGGATTGGTACTTTTCTTTTGGTCATAGGCTTTTGTATTGCAATCAGAAGGCGATACGTGGAATTTATGAAAATGAGAGATAAGGGTGTTGAGGCTTTATAAAGTTTCTACTTTTACCTTGTCATGGCTAAGATCGCAATCATTGGATATGGTAATGTAGGTTACCATTTAGCAAAGGCCTTATCCTTTGATCACCACGTATCCATATATGGTAGAATGCCAACCCATGAAGTCAATGACCTAAACACTTTTACAGCAGATGGGTATGACTTCATCTTGGTGACAGTGTCCGACGATGCCATCAAATCAGTTGCCACATCTTTTCAAACACGTTCCTCCATCGTACTTCACACTTCAGGTTCTCGTCCCTTGTCAGACTTATCAGGTCATGAACGTAGAGGGGTTATCTATCCTCTTCAAACTTTCTCAAAGGATAAAAAAGTAAAATATGAGGAGTTGCAATTATTTTTGGAGAGCACTCCGGGAATCGAGGATCAAGTCGAGGCACTCGCATCATGTATGTCCACGAACCTCCGATTTATTGATTCAGTGAGCAGAGCTAAAGTGCATCTGGCTGCGGTATTTGCCTGTAATTTCAGCAACCACATGTACCACATTGCTTCATCCATTTTGGAAGAGGTTGACCTTAGTTTTAAGGATATCCAAGGATTAGTGGAAGAGACGCTTACGAAAGCGCTTGAGATAAGTCCCAAATTGGCTCAAACCGGGCCTGCAAAAAGAAGCGATGTTTCTACGCTTGCTCTTCATGAAAATTTGATTAAAGACGACCGCGTAAAGGAAATCTACAGACTCATCAGTCAAGATATACAGCAAACCAAATGAGACTCTCGATCCGAGATACTGCCAGCTTTTTGATTGCAAGTAGAATTCCCAATCAGATCATCATTGGATTTACACAAGCCATCGTTGCTTATTTTTTGCTCAATAGAGCACTATCGGAAGTTCTTGATGTACGCTTTGTTTTGTTTGTCTCCAGTACAGCAATGATCGGTGCTGGTGGCTACATCATCAATGACTACTTTGATCAGAAGATTGACATGATCAATCGGCCACATACGGTGGTCGTTGGGACAAAACTTCGACGGCGGTTAGCCCTCTTGCTTCACGCAATATTGACTTTTGGAGGAATCTTTTTAGGGTTCTTGATTGATCCCTCCGTCGGTGCTATTCATATTTTTTCATCAGGCGCACTCTGGACTTACAGCGGGATCTTAAAACGTCAAATCATGATTGGCACCTTGACCATTTCTTTTCTAACAGGATTGACGCTGTTGATTGTAATGGTCTATTTCCGTCAATTTAGTCTACTGGTTGTGGCTTACGCAATGTTTGGATGTGTGACCATCTTCATTCGGGAAAGCATAAAGGATATCATGAGTGTAAAAGGCGAGACGGCATTTGGCGTTCAATCCATCCCCATTGTTTGGGGTATCCGAGGCGCCAAAACGGTGATATACCTTGCAGGAATTGCGGGTGTGGGGTTGATGACATTTTACCTCGTATCAATCGATAACTGGACGGTGCGTTACTTCTTTGGTGGAGTTTTACTCATTGTTCTTTGGACTTTTTACAAAGTATCTAGAGCTGATAGGTTGAAAGACTTTGAGGAGATCAAAAAAGTGATTGACATGATTATTGTCCTTGGACTTATCAGTATGTTTCTAGTCTAGAACATTTCTGAAATAAGGGAAACAGTAAATCCCCCCACCTTAATTGCGATAACAACACCTAACACAATTGAATAAAGAAGTTTCATTGACGTAGCAGCCAAAAATCCAAGAAAAGAGCCAAAACCTGATTTAAATGCAGACTTTATCTGGTTTCCTCCATACAGATCTCCAATGATTGCACCGAAGAGCGGACCTAAAATGATTCCAAATGGAATAGGCAAAAGCACTCCCGCAATAGTCCCGATCATTCCCCCAATCATCCCGGCCTTCGTACCTCCAAACCGACGCGTGGCGGCCGCGGGAAGAACGTAATCAAGCACCAAAATAGTTGCCCCTAAAATGCCCCAAATGACAAAGGCCCACGTACCAAAACTGGTTTCTTCAGAAACATAGTGCGTGGCAATCAATGCCCCATAGGTCATTAGCGGTCCAGGTAGTGGTGGAAGTATTGAAAACACAATTCCCCCTGCGATAAATAAGACGGATAAAATAATGAGCAGTGCTTCCATCAAAATCCCTTGAAACGTGTGTTCTTGATATCTGGCCACTCCGCTCTCAGGATGCTGTAGATGACTGTGTTCCTTCTCCTGCCGCCTTGTGTACTTCTATGGTTTCTCAATGTACCATCGTGCTGGGCTCCGATTTTCTCCATAGCCTTCCTTGAACGGATATTTTCCTCATCCGTTCTAAGTTCCAGCCGTTCGATACCCATGGTCTCAAAGGCATGATGCAACATCAAGAATTTCATGTGTTTGTTTATACCTGACCCAATGTAGGGTTTGCCCAACCATGTCCAACCGATCTCAATGCATCGCTCCGTCCAATCAACATGACCATAACTGGTTGAACCCAATACTTGATTGGTCTCTTTATCCACTACAGCATACGACATCTTGGTCATCTTGGTCGATTCGTGTAATCTGCTGGTCATCCAGCGTTCCAAATCGTCCGGATTCGTTAAATCCTCCGTATACCATCGCCAAACATCCGCATCAGCACTGAGACCACGCATCTCGTTGATATGATCCGCCGTCAGTGGATCCAGCTTGATCTTACCATCTTCCAGAGAGACATAAAATTCTTTCATAGGAGGCAATTTATCCAGTTCCGCGAATTACTGAATGCTGGTTAGCTCGATTTTTTTTGCTCCATTGATCTGCCAGGTAGCTGGATGTTGCGTATACACCACCAGACTGGATTTGGTTAGGTCCAAATCATCCGGAAGCGTAAGCTGAAAGGAATTATGCTGGTCATCCTTTTTTGCTTCAAATGCACGGACGACATTGTCATGGGATAGTCTTCGTCCCCTGTTTTCTCCTCTACTTACGTCTTGAGACAAATCTCTTTCCACAACTGCAGCATTGACGAAGGGCTTTCCCTCGACCCCATCAACTGCAAACGATAGTACTCTACCTTTCAGCTCAACGGATTTAATGTCCAAAGCGGTAACGACCTTCGCCGATTTCTCCTTTGCATACGCCTCCCTCCAGTCCGACCGATCCGATCCTACAAACCGATGTGTCCCGTTTACCACCATTTGGGGAGTATATACCGAGCTTATCAGTTTATTCGCATAAGTCCGCTGCCTCTTGGAATAAGAAGCATCCGAATACGGATCCTTCCAGCCGATGTAATTCCAATAGTCAACATGAAAGGACAATCCAATGACCTCTGCGTCGCTATGCTCTTCATTTACAATGGAAGATAATAGCCTATCCGCCGGGGGACAACTAGAGCATCCTTCAGACGTGAATAGCTCAACAACGATGATTGACTTTTCTTGAGCCAATGTATGGGTGGCCACCAAAAACAAAAATGATATCAAAAGGTGCTTCATGATAAGCTTCATCGATTGATTCCCCGGTAAGGTTACACAGGTGCAGCCTACTTCCTATCGTTTGTTACAGTCGTGACAAACTAGTATTCGAAAACTCCGAATTCAGATTGAATCACTAACTCCTTTTTCTCTGAAGCTTCAACTCGACCCACGATCTGTGCATCAACATTAAACGACTTGGAAATTTCCATAACCTCATCAGCTGACTCTTCAGCAACATAAAGTTCCATTCGATGTCCCATGTTGAAGACTTTATACATCTCTTTCCAATCAGTTCCGCTTTCTTCCTGAATCATTTGAAAGAGAGGTGGTGTAGGCAGCAAGTTATCCTTCACCACACGGAGCCGATCAACGAAGTGTAAAACCTTGGTTTGTGCACCTCCACTGCAATGTACCATTCCATGAATTTCAGATCTCATCTCCTTTAGAATTGACTGAATGATTGGCGCATATGTTCTAGTGGGTGATAGAACCAACTTACCAGCATCTACCCCTGTTCCATCTACTTGATCTGTTAACTTTCTTGTTCCGCTGTAAACAAGCTCAGCAGGAACATTTTCGTCAAAGCTTGCAGGGTACTTCTCCGCATAATCATGACCAAAGACATCATGCCTTGCCGAGGTTAATCCATTGCTACCCATCCCGCCGTTGTATTCCTGCTCATAGGTGGCTTGCCCGTAAGATGCCAGACCCACAATTAAGTCTCCCGGTTGAATGTTGGCATTGTTGATCACTTCCGATCTTTTCATTCGAGCGGTGACGGTACTATCTACGATAATGGTTTTTACCAGATCGCCAACATCGGCAGTCTCCCCACCCGTCGATCGAATATCTACACCGTGGTCACGCAACATCTGCAGTACTTCCTCTGAACCGTTGATAATTTCCGAGATCACTTCTCCGGGAATCAGCTGCTTATTTCTTCCTATTGTTGACGACATGAGAATACCAGAGGTGCATCCAACGCAAAGCAGGTCATCGACATTCATGATGATCGCATCTTGCGCAATTCCTTTCCAAACACTTAAATCACCAGTCTCCTTCCAATACAGGTAGGCAAGAGACGACTTCGTACCAGCCCCATCGGCATGCATGATTGTGCAATACTCAGGGTCATTTGCAATATCCTCGACAATCTTGCAAAACGCCTTTGGGAAAAGTCCTTTGTCTATGTTCTTAATGGCGGAGTGTACATCTTCCTTATCGGCCGAAACTCCTCGCTGGGCATAGCGATCCGTCATGAAATTTTTGTTTGCAAAGAAAAAGGTTTATCCGTCTCCTTCCGTATTATCCTGAAAGAATCGGTCATATTCGTCTACAGGTTCGTCTGGTGCCGCATTATCAATACGATCGCGCGGATTGTACCGAAGTACTTTGAATTCCGTACGTCTGTTGACTTGATGCTGCTCCTCTGTTTGAGCGTCTTGAATAAGAAGTTGGGTCTCGCCGTAGCCTTTGGCGGTAATTCGTTCGGTAACGATACCGCTATTGATCATGTAGCTGACTGCGGAACGTGCCCTTCTCCAAGAGAGGTTTAGGTTATACTCGTCCGTTTGTCGAGCGTCCGTATGGGAACCTAATTCAATGTAAATCTCGGGGTTGTCATTCATGATCTGCACAAGACTGTCAAGCACAATTGCTGCATCTGCACGAATGTTGGACTTGTCCAGATCATAATAGATGTTTTCCAATACAATGGCTTTCTCTAGCACAATAGGATCCATCATGATCTTGGTTTCAAACGTGATATTGGTCACCTCCTCCGTTAGTGTACTTTTATCTACCGACTTTCCAATCGTACTGAAATCCTTCCTCACCGTGAAATAATCCGTTTTCTCGCTGATTAGGTCATAATGCTCTTCAGGAAAAACACGGAAATTGAACCGACCGTCGCCACTGGTGAAGGATTCATCCAGCACATCACCGTTGTCGGCTGATAGACTTACTTTGGTATTCGGAAGAATGATCTCTTGTCCAGCATCGTCCGTGGTCACCGTAACCCCAGTTAAGAAGTAGTTCACGATTTTGAGGTTTGGATCGTCATTGATAAACGTATAAATGTCATCATCACCAGCACCTCCGCGCCTATTCGACGAAAAGAACCCTCGAGACAAATTGAATTGAAACAAACTGAAATCATCTGCTGAGGAGTTCATGGGTTTACCCAAGTTGTTTACCGTAATGTGACCTCCTTCTCTGATCGCTTGGAAGAGATCAAGTTTGCCGAAACCAGCATGTCCGTCTGAAGAAAAGTAGAGGCTTCCATCGTCACTGACAAAAGGAAAAGCTTCGTCACCTGCGGTATTGATCTCAGGGCCTAAGTTCCGAACATCTACCCATCGTCCTCTTCGATTGACTTTCGCGACATACAAATCTGCCCCCCCGAATCCACCAGGTCGTGTCGAAGAAAAGTACAAGGAAGTACCGTCGGGGCTGAACGCGGGCGTAGAGTCCCACGAATCTGCTTCATTTATGGAAAGGGGTACTGGTGTGGACCATTGACCATTTCGGTAGCGGGTAAAAAACAAGTTTACCTCTGAAAAACCGTTAGCTTTTCCGTCATTTCCTTTGGCAAAAATCATCGATGTACCATCCGGAGAAATTGCAACTGACCCTTCATTGGTATCAATATGGTTAATGATGGGATCTAAAGCATCTAGTGTCGAAAGATTAACATTGGCTCCTCGTGTACCCACACGATATATGTCCGTAAACGGTGTCCCTGTGGTTCGGTAGATTTTACCCCCGTCCCGATTAGTTGTGAAGTAAAGAAATTGATTGCTATAAACAGGCGAGTACTCTGCTTTCGCCGTATTAATGTCAGCTAAGTTCTTAACTCGATAGTAGCTACTATCCTTTTCAAGGGCTTCAATTTTATTTAAGTTATTCAGTTCCTTTTGCGCTAGCTCCTTAACCTTTTCGCTCTTCGCACGGGGGAGATAACCATTCAAAACCTTTTTTGCTTCATTGTATCGTTGCTCAACTTTCAGGCCTTGAGCAACATAAAGGTTTATTTCCTCCTCGGTCGTCCCGGCTTTAAGGACCTCTTGATAGAAAGGAATGGCTTCGACAATCCTGTTTGATTGCCGATATGCATCTCCAACCATAATGTTCTCCGAAACTGTATTCTTTGCGGGATTATTGCCAAGCTTGTTGATCACAGCGTCAAACTCGGCATTGTTCATACTTTTCTCAATGGAGCATGAGGCGAGAATAAAAACAACAAAAAGTGATAAAATCCGTGGCATTCGTTCTTATTAACGGAAAACTTTAACGTAAGATTATTCGAAATTAGTCAAAGACTAAACAAGAACAGAACTCAAAAGCCTTATTTGAAGAAGCGGTTGACCCAGGTCTGTTTACTGGTGACTAGCCACTTTTCCCTAAACTCCGCAAGATTTTTGACAGTATTATCAAAAACTTGAGTTTCAGGCTGAATCACCTTTTTGTTTACCTGCTCCCTCAATCCATTGAAAGGAAAAAGACTTATCTCATCGTTTACCAGAAAGGCCACTTGGCTTGTTGTCATAAACGAAGCATTTAGCTTCTGTTCTAGCGCCTGGATCAAATGAACCGATGAATCAATACTGCACCCACTAGCCTGACTAAATGTTTCATCAACGGAAATGATCAAAAACTGATTGTACCTGAGCTCATATGAAGCCTTTAAGTCCATCCCATGGGCTTGCCACTGTCCCAGGAATTGCTCAGTCGTATTTCGTACAAATGAAGCTTCATCTTCAGTAAGTGCTCTGCTAATTTGGTAGATCCATAGTCGAGCATGATCGGGCATTTCATTAAATGGTATCAACATGTTATTTCAAACCTTCGGACTCGGCAATGAGTTCCGCTAGGTCCTTAACCTGGACAGAACTTTCTTTCTCTTTATTCTTGACACCATCCGACATCATGGTAAGACAGAATGGACAAGCTACTGCAATAGTATCTGCTTTTGTCTCTAAAGCCTCTTCCGTCCTTTCTATATTAACTTCCTTATTGCCTGGTTCTGCATCTTTAAACATTTGAGCTCCTCCTGCACCACAACAGAGACCCTTAGTTCTACATCGCTTCATTTCAACCAGTTCGGCATCCAGTGCTTCTAAAACCGCCCTAGGAGCAGAGTAGACGTTATTTGCCCTTCCAAGGAAACACGAATCATGATAGGTAATTCGTCTTCCTTTAAATTCTCCCCCACCTTTCAACTCAACTTTGCCTTCGTTGATCAACTCCTGCAAAAACTGAGAATGATGAATGACGTCGTAATTGCCCCCCAGGTCAGGGTATTCGTTCTTCAAGGTATTGAAGCAGTGTGGGCAAGCCGTCACAATTTTTTGAATTTCATAGCCATTCAAAACTTGAATATTTGCCATCGCCTGCATTTGAAACAGGAATTCATTTCCAGCTCTCCGTGCAGGGTCCCCGGTACACGTTTCTTCAGGCCCTAAAACGGCAAACTTGACCCCAACTTTATTCAAAATCTTAACAAAGGCTTTCGTAACATTTTTATACCGATCATCATAGGATCCGGCACATCCCACCCAAAACAAAACATCAGGCTTCTCCCCTTTTGCCACTAAATCTGCTACCGTAGGTATTTGAACTTCGCTCATGTTTTTAGTTGTTTTCTTTCATTTCGTTTGCCCAATTAAATCGATCTTGCGCACCGAATTTCCAGGGCGCAAAGTTGGTTTCCACATTTTGAAACATCGCATTCCAAGACGCTGGTGAACCCGATTCTTCCATGGCTACATATCTTCTCGTTTGAAGGATAATATCAAGTGGGCTTATGCTGACGGGACAAGCCTCTACGCAGGCATTGCAATTGGTACAAGCATTGATCTCTTCCTTTGTGATGTAGTCTCCCAACAATGATTTTCCATCGTCTAAACCATGTTTACCAACATCCTCCAATCGATCTCTGGTATCCATCATGATTTTTCGCGGCGAAAGCTTCTTACCGGTAAGATTTGCCGGACATTCAGAAGTACACCTACCGCACTCGGTGCAAGCATATGCGTCCATTAGATTTTTCCAGGAAAGATCATTCACGTCTTTGGCTCCAAACCGCATTCCTTCCGGTGGTGGCGCTCCATCTCCCTCTATCGGCATTCCGAGCATCATTTTCACCTCATTTGTGATCTCTTCCATGTTCTCCATTTTTCCCTGGGGTTCCAATCTACCATAGTAGGTATTAGGAAAAGCCATAAATATGTGCAAATGCTTTGAGTAGGTCACATATAAGGCAAATGCAAAGATTCCCACAATATGAAACCACCAAGCACCTCTTTCTATAATGATCAAGCTTCCGGTAGGCAAACTATCCAGCCAACCGAACATCATTGAACTGAAAAAGAAATTTCCGGTTTGCGTGTAGTGCTCAGCATTTCTTGATTGAAGAATCTGATCCGCTCCATTCATACCAAGAATGGCGACCATTAATACGACTTCGATCACTAAGATCAAATTGGCATCCAAAGAGGGCCATCCCACCATCTCAATCTTCTTGAATCGATTGATTTTAAGGATATTCCGTCTGATCAGAAATACGATACAAGAAAATAAAACACCTACTGCAAGAAACTCGAAAAAGTTGATTGCTGCATCATAGGCAGATCCAAAAAGCGGCGCAAAAACGCGATGTGTACCAATGATTCCATCAATCACAATTTCTAACACTTCGATGTTGATCAAGATAAAACCGACATAGATGAGCAAATGGAGTAACGCTGGAATAAAACGCTTGAACATCTTCTTTTGCCCTAGCGCAATCATCAACATGTTCTTGACACGTTGATTATTGGTATCTGGAGTCAGATTAGCAGGTTTACCAAGTTTGATATTGCTGGAAATCTGTTTGATCCTTTTGCTAATAAGGAAACCAAAAAATCCGGCGACAAGTACAAAGATGATTTGAGGTAAATATTGCATGACTTATTTTCTGGTTCTTTAAAATTAAATTTTGCTGTTCAACATAATTATCTACTTTTGCCAACCCAAAAAAAGGGTGCTGTAGCTCAGTTGGTAGAGCATCGGACTGAAAATCCGTGAGTCGGTGGTTCGAATCCACTCAGCACCACTTTCAAAAGCCATTCGTCTAAAGAGTGGCTTTTTTTGTCCACTAACAGGCAAACTCCTTAAAGAAATCCGCGAGTCGGTGGCTGGTACGCCAGTCCGATCCGAATCCCCTCGATCCCACGATCTCCTGTCACGAAAGCCAATCTCTACAATCAACTTCTATCCAAAATCGAAGATATAGTAAAATGCTAAAATAGTATGCATGCATACTATTTTTAAATTGATTCCAAATAGGCTGTTGTATCTTAATATACCGATCGGTATATTTGTAACATGGCACGTAATCCAGAGCAAACGAAGAAGCTAATTATCGAACGGTCGTTGCCCATATTTAACACAAAGGGGTACAATGCAGCATCCATCTCCGACATTACTTCGGCGACAGGAATAACGAAAGGTGCCATCTACGGAAACTTTAAGAACAAGGATGAAGTGGCCACAGCTGTGTTCGACAGAGCCGTAGAAATAGTAACTGGTGCCCTAGCAAAGAGGATTCGCATGGCTGAGACGGCCCCTGCAAAGTTGCTAACAATGCTGTATTACTATGAAGATTTCATTCAAAACCCACCAATTGAAGGCGGATGTCCCATTCTTAATATCTCAATTGAGGCAGATGATAACCTCCCTTTTTTGAGGGCAAAAGTGATACGCTCAATTGCTCTCATGAAAGACTCAATCGTGAAAATGATAAATAGGGGAATCCTGGAAGGGCAAATTAGAACGGGCACCGACGCTGAAGAGTTTGCAAATTTCTTGTTCGTCAGCATTGAAGGCGCGGTATCACTGTCAAGGGTAGAAGGAGATTTGCGCTCTTTTCGGCAGGTGAAGAAGTTTATAGAAAGACAGATCCAAGAAATTTCCACTTAAGAATTTATCCATTAAGATACCTATTGGTATATACTACTACTATGAAGACATTTATCGAAGTTGAAGGAAAAGACCTAAGCAGACCCGCTGAGCGGCCCCAAAAATCCAACTGGAAAATCGAAATGATTAAAAAAGGACTTGGCGTTTTGCAATATGCTTCTTCCAAAAAATCCGCCGAAATCATCTGGCATTACTTTACCATGCCTGGCAAGACACGGTTTACGCAGAACCAACTAGACATTCTTGCAGAGGCTGAAACCGGCCAAATGAACTACAAAGGGGATATCATCAAAACCTATCGCTGGGGGAACGAAGGCCCAAAAGTGCTACTTTGTCATGGTTGGAGGTCAAAAATTGCAGACTTCAGAAAAATGATCATTGCTTTCCGCGAGCAAGGCTACCAAGTAGAGGGGTTTGACTTACGTGCACATGGTTACTCGGAAGGTAAGCACACCGCATTACCTGAATACCGGGATATGCTCAAAAATTACATCACCAAAAATGGACCCTATGATGTGGTTGTAGGCTACTCTATCGGTGCACTTGCCTCTGGCATCACCCTAAGTGAGCTTGGCCCTGAATTTCAGCCCAAGCATTATTTCATTATCGCCGCACCTCCATACGTTCGATACTTCTTTAAAGACATTGTAGAAGATGTAGGTTGTAAGGAATCAGTATACAATGAAATGTGCAAGCTTGTAAAAGAGCACTATGCCCAGACGGTTGACTACTTTGACCTGCGGATAAAAACACAAGAACTTAAGCAAATTGATATGCACTTGCTCTATTGCGAAGATGATCCTGTGGTCCCTTTCCAGAAAGGGCTAGCGTTAGAGGAATGTTATCCCAATGCTTCATTTGTTCATGCAAAAGGGTTAGGACATTACAAGATCATCGCCAACGAATCCATTTTGCAATACATCATTCAAAAATGCGATTAAGCAGAAGCTTACAATAATTACAATTTAACTGCCGAATCAAATAAAGTATTTTAATTTCATCAATGGACACAATGCAATTTTAAGATTTATTAAAAAAACCAACATTTAATAATGTTCAACCCTCCATATTCCCCAAAATATTATGTATTTTGCAAGGTTAACCAAGAGAAAATACGAGTATGGGAATGTACGATAGCTCATTTGAACATGATGCTTGTGGGATCGGTTTCATAGCAAATACCAACGGAAAAAGAAATC
>CAZQJU010000079.1:0-16255 GCA_964593185.1 uncultured Roseivirgaceae bacterium | reverse complement strand
CAAGAAGAATCAGCTGACGAATAATCAGCACGTTTAAGAAACGATTTTCGAAAGCCCCGTCCAATGTGACGGGGTTTTTTATTTAAGGATGTTTTCCAGAACGGAGATGAAGTGTTTGTTCTCATCTGGCCGCCCAACAGAAACGCGAATACAGTGATCGATGGGAGCCATTGCAGGTCTTACGAGTACCCCTTCTTTTAATAGTTCACTAAAAATTCGATTCACTTCGTCGTTGCTGTTCCATACCGTAAGTACGAAGTTGGCGAAAGACGGAACGTATTTTACCTTCAACCGATCAAATTCGGAGTAGAAGTATTGTATCCCGCTATTATTGTTTTCAATCGTTTTCTGAACAAACTCCTGATCTTCTAAAGCTCCTAAACCGGCGGCTTGGGCCAACGCGGTAGGCTCGAAGGTTAGTTTTGCTTTCATCATCGACTCAATGATCTTCGGGTGTCCGACGCCGTATCCGAGGCGGACACCTGCGATACCGTAGGCTTTGCTAAACGTTCGCAAGGAGAGGACATTAGGATAGTCCCACTTGGAGGCATTAGGAAAATCTCGTACTAAGGCTTCGGAAAATTCAAAGTAAGCTTCATCAACAATGATGAGGATGTGATCCGGTACCTGCTGAATGAATGCCTCCAGAGCCGATTTAGACAGCATCGTGCCGGTTGGATTGTTGGCATTTGCTAAGTAAATGATCTTTGTGTTGCGATTGATTCGATTCTTGATGGCATCCAGGTCAAATCCGTATCCATCTGTCATTGGTGTAGTCACACATCGCACATTGTTGATCCTAGACCAATTGTAGATGATCATGAATCCCCCTTCAGAAGTCAAAAACTCATCATCTCCTGAGCAAAGTGCTCGGATCGCTAACATAAGCACAGATTCTGAGCCATTACCTAACATGATATGATCAATGGATTTACCGTGCTTATGGGCAAGCCTCTCGCGCAGCTGTATACTCAATGGATCGGGATAGTAATTGATTCCTTCGTACGCTTCCAGTACTGCGTTTTTGGACTTTGGCGAATATCCCAGTGTATTCTCATTGTTCCAGAGAATGGAAACCTTTTCCCATCCGTATTCCTGTTTCAATTGCGGAATGGTCTTCCCAGGTTGATACGTTTTTAGTGCGGAAATGTGATCCGGGATGCGAATGTTAAAAGACTCTTCTATACTTTCCATGCTTCTTCTTTTCTAAATACTACCCCTTTAAACAACCCAACCAATTCATCCCCGCGATGAACTCTCACGATATACTGACCTAAACTGCGGGATGTACTCTCTTTCGATGCAGTTGCAATCAGGACGTCGCCTTCCAGTATTGGTTTGATATGATTGATTGAAGTTTCAATAGAGACTGCCTTTTGTCCGTGCGAGTTTGAAGCAAAGGCAAAGGCGGAATCTGCAAGCGAAAAAGATATTCCCCCATGTGCTACGCCATGGCCATTGAGCATGTCTTTTCGAACATCCATTTTAAGTCGTGCAAATCCATCCTGCGCTTCCAATACGTGAATCCCAAGCCATTGACTAAAGGCATCTTTGTCCATCATTTTAGCAACGATCTTTTCTGCCTTATTCATGTACTATTCGTCATTCGTATGTTGAACCATTAGCTTTTGTTTAGAAAAAGCTTTCGCCGTGTTTCAGCATTCTTCGAAGCAGGGGACTGCATCGGTATCGATCTTCCCGATATTCATCGTAAAGTGCATCCATTTGAGCTACACACCAAGCTATTCCTTTCTCGTCTGCCCATGAGAGCAATCCTTTTGGATAGTTTACACCTTTGGTCATAGCCAAGTCAATGTCTTCTCTGGTCGCAATGTTCAGGAATAATGCATCAGCAGCTTCGTTGATTAACATAGCAAGTACTCTGTCCAAGATCTCGTACCCTTTACGTTCATCCGTGTCTGGAGAGGGTCGCTTAGCATCTTCCGAATAGTCGTAATATCCTTTGTCCGTTTTTCTTCCGAGGTATCCGGCTTCAGACATTCTTTTTTGAGTAAATGAAGGCTTGTATCTGGGGTCATAGAAGAAAGACTCAAAAACCGTTTCCGTCACGGTATAGTTGATATCGTTGCCGATGAAATCCATCAACTCAAAAGGTCCCATGCGGAACCCTCCGAGCGTTTTCATAGCCCAATCAATGGTGGGAATATCAGCGACTCCTTCTTCGTAAATTCTTAAGGATTCACCATAAAATGGCCGTGCCACTCTGTTGACAATGAAACCGGGGGTATCCTTTGCCAGGACCGTCAGCTTCTTCCAGCTGTCAACCCATTCTTTCGCCTTTTTGGTTGTTTCACGAGTCGTTTGCACTGCCGGAATGATTTCGACAAGCGGCATCAAAGGCGCAGGGTTAAAAAAGTGAATACCGATAAAGCGGCTAGGATCGTTTAGCGCGGAGCCGATGGAAGCGAGTGAAAGCGATGAGGTATTGGAAGCGATGAGGGTGTCTTCTCGTACAAGTTGCTCCACTTTTGAAAACACTTCTTTTTTGATGGTACTATTTTCTACGATGGCTTCAATGATCAGATCGCTATTTTCCAGGTAAAGCAAGTCCTCAGTAAAATCAATTCTTCCTAAAATACCGTCCGCAGTCGGTTGGTCGATTTTTTCTTTCTCCACCAAGCGATTCATGACTTTTAGAAGACTGGCAGAGGCACGATCAAGTTGCTGAACGCGGGTGTCGGTTACGACTACCTCCCATCCTGAAGTAGCTGCGACCTGTGCAATTCCGATCCCCATGGTACCACTCCCAATTACACCTAACTTTGGCATTATTCCCCTTTAAATTCTGGTTTTCTTTTTTCTACAAACGCCTTTATCCCTTCTTTATGGTCGTGCGTTTGGGTCGCCTTGAATTGGAATTCCTTCTCCATTTCAAGCTGCTGTTCCAAGCTATTCGTGAGCGACTGATTGAGCAAGTGCTTGGTATAGGCTAATCCCTTAGTTGGCATATTGGCCAGTTTCTGCGCAAGCGCTTCAGCTTCCTGTACAAAAGACTCATCATCAAACACTTTGTATACCATGCCGATTCGTTCTGCATCATCAGCTGAGACTTTATCGCCCAACATCATCAACGCGGATGCTTTTGGAAAACCAATCGTTCTGGGGAGGGTAAACGTGCCGCCACTGTCCGGCACTAGGCCTATTTTGCTAAAAGCCTGAATAAAGCTGGCCGATCTGGTGGCGACCACCACATCACAGGCAATGGCAATGTTTGCACCTGCACCGGCAGCTACACCATTTACAGCGGCTACAACAGGTTTTTCAAGGGTCCGGATCTTCGTGATAAAAGGATTGTAGTGCTCAGCTACTACTTTCTCAATTTCGAAGTCAGGAGCAATGGCTTCCTGTAAGTCTTGTCCGGCACAAAAAGCTTTACCATTTCCGGTAATCAGTATGGCTCTAATGCCTGGATCAGTAGAATAGGTATCTAGGGCGGCAAGAGCTTCCAAAGCAAGCGATTTGTTAAAGCTATTGAAGACTTCCGGGCGATTGAAGGTTATAATTCCTAGCGAGTCTTTTTGGGTTAGTTGGATGGTTTCAGACATCACATGTTGTTTGATGCTAAGATAATTGAATATTCTAATGACACTTGAAGTAATCAAATGGCTCCAGGCAGTCATTGCACTTGAAGAGCGATTTGCACGCAGTGGAGCCAAATTCGCTTAAAAGCTGCGTATTCGTTGATCCACACTGTGGACAGTTTACGTTCTCAGGATCAGTTGGGTTAGGTGGTGCAATACCGTATTTTTTCAACTTCTCTTTGCCACTTTCTGTCATCCAATCTGTCGTCCATGCAGGCGCCAATTGGGTGGTAACTTTTACATTTTCAATGCCCTCCTTTTTTAGTGCATTGTGGATTTCTTTCTCGATTTCCAGCATCGCAGGACATCCCGAGTAGGTAGGAGTTATGACGACCTCAATGTGATCATCGCCGAATACAATGTCCCGAACAATTCCGAGATCCAATACAGAGATGACCGGAATCTCGGGGTCCGTCACTTCTTGAAGTATTGATTGTATATGGTCCTTGTCGATTACCATTCCAAACCAGGATAGGATCGCTGCAGAAACTGTAAGTCCGCTAAAATGTACCCTAAATGCTCAGAATGTATGCCGTCTTTGCCACCCTTGTGCACAAAAGCACTCTCAGGGATCGTGATGGTTGCTTCGGTCAGCACGTCTTTGATCGTGGACTCTCGGTGGATTTTTAGGGTTTCGAGGTCCACTCCATATCCCTTTGACAGGGCTTCATCCTCTACCGCATTTGCTGTAGTTAACTCTCCCATGTATGGCCATAGAGACTCTACCGCTTTTTGCATTCGGTCGTGGCTCTCGTTTGTTCCATCTCCTAAACGGATTACCCAATCTCCGCTCCACTTGACGTGGTAAAGGGCCTCTTTATGCGATTTTGCAGCAATTGCACGCAGTCTTTCGTCGTTGCTTTTCACTAAGGCTTCGAAATAAAGGGAGCTAAATGTATCGTACAGGAATTGCCTGAAAATGGTTTGTGCGAAGTCACCGTTGGGTTGCTCTACCAACAACACATTTCGATAGTCCCAAGCATCTCGTAAATAGGCTAGATCGTCTTCTGATCTACCTTCCCCTTGAACTTCGGCAGCGTATTGATACCACATGCGGGCTTGTCCGATCTGATCAAGACTTATGTTGGTCAGCGCGATATCTTGTTCCAGTACTGGCCCATGACCACACCATTCTGCTAATCGCTGTCCCAGGATTAAGCAATTGTCTGCATGCTGAAGGGCATATTTGAATAAGTTCTCGTCCACGCTTACATGTGTTTTACCTCATCCGGTAAATTGTAGAAAGTCGGATGTCGATAGACTTTGTCCTTTGCAGGCTCGTACAAAGGATCTGAATCATCCGGATCTGAAGCAGTAATGTGAACAGACTCCACGGCCCAAATGCTAACCCCTTCATTGCGTCTGGTGTAGACATCTCGTGCATTTTGGATGGCCATTTCCGCGTCTGCTGCATGCAGACTACCAACGTGTTTGTGGTTTAGGCCAGCTTTACTCCGAATAAAAATCTCCCATAAAGGCCAATTATTCATATTTGGGTATTTGTTGATTCGTCAATAATTAAGCCGCTTCGGCAGCTTTTTTCTTCGATTTTTTTTCTGCGTATGCAGTTGCAGCGTCGCGAACCCAAGCACCCTCGTCCCATGCTTTTTTCCTGGCATCGATTCGTTGTTTGTTGCAAGGTCCGTTTCCTTTGATCACATTGAAAAACTCTTCCCAATTGATGGCTCCAAAATCATAGTGACCTCGCTCTTCATTCCATTTCAGATCTTTGTCAGGAATACTGATTCCTAAGAGATCTGCTTGAGGTTTACTCACATCCACAAATTTCTGACGTAGTTCATCGTTGGTAAATCGCTTGATGCCCCAACGCATGGATTTTTCCGTGTGTGTGGAGTCGGCATCGGTTGGGCCGAACATCATAAGTGCAGGCCACCACCAACGATTCAGTGCATCTTGGGCCATTCTTTTTTGCTCTTCAGACCCTTTGCAAAGGGTAAGCATAATCTCGAATCCTTGCCTTTGGTGAAAAGATTCTTCCTTGCAAACCCGCACCATGGCTCGGGCATAAGGGCCATAGGAAGCCCTGCAAAGTGGGACCTGGTTCATGATTGCTGCTCCGTCTACCAACCACCCAATAGCGCCCATATCCGCCCACGTTAGTGTGGGGTAGTTGAAGATACTGGAGTATTTGGCCTTTCCGGTATGAAGCTCGTTAAGCAGCGTAGCGCGATCGATGCCCAACGTCTCGCAGGCACTGTAGAGATACAATCCGTGCCCTGCCTCGTCTTGCACCTTAGCCAAAGCAGCGGCTTTTCTTCGCAACGTAGGAGCCCTGGTAAGCCAATTGGCCTCGGGAAGCATTCCCACTATTTCGGAATGTGCATGCTGTGAAATTTGCCGAATCAATGTTCTTCGGTAATCCTCTGGCATCCAATCTTTGGGTTCAATTCGCTCGTCTTTGTCTATCTTCTCGTTGAACCGGTCTTCTAAGCTTTTGATATCCATTTCTCGATTTTTGCTTCTTATAAAGATAAATAACTCCTTGTAATAATTTCTTGTTCGCTATACATCGAAGGAAAGTGTTACCGTCTCCGTTTTGGGCCTTGCCTGACAGCTGAGCACCAAGCCTTTTGCTAATTCATCAGGTTCCAACGCAAAATTCACATCCATTTCTACTTCGCCAACCTCCACTTTGGCTACACAGGTGCTACAGACTCCTCCCTTACAAGCGTATGGCAAGTCTGCACCGTTTTCAAATGCTACATCCAAGATGGATTCTTTGGAATCATACGGGAATGTCATGCTATTTCCATCCAAGATGACGGTAATTTCAGCCTGCGCCTCTTTTTGTTCTTTTTTGCTTCCTGTGGTTCCCAGTGTTCCCACTGGTGAGGTAAATAATTCCAGGTGGATTTTCTGCTCCGCTACCCCTAAGCTCAGTAGCGACTCTTTCACCGTAAGCATCATGCCTTCGGGGCCACAAGTAAAAAAATGATCAACAGACTTTGGATCAAAGAAGCGTTTCGCAAATGCATCCAATTTTTCCGCATTAATGCGACCGTTGAATAGATTTGATTCTTGACGCTCATCACTCAGCAAATGGTATAGGCTTAAGCGACCCATAAATTGATTTTTCAATGCCTCTAGTCGTTCCAAGAAAATAATCGATTGCGTTTTTCGGTTGCCATAAAACAGCATAAACTGACTGTGCGGCTCCGTACGCAGCGTGGTTTCAATAATTGAAATGATGGGGGTGATACCGCTACCACTGGCAAATGCCACATAAGATCGTGACTTAGAAGCCTCTAGTGGAACAAAAAAATGCCCATGTGGCGGCATGACTTCGATCTGATCCCCCACTGTGAGGTCTTCATTTGCGAACGTCGAAAATTTACCACCTTCCAGCTTTTTTACAGCTACGGTCAGTTCACTGTCAAGTGGACATGAACAAATGGAGTAGGAACGTCGCGTGTCGTCTCCGTTGATGGTGGCCTTAAGCGTTAAATGCTGGCCTTGAACAAACGCAAATTCGTTTTTCAAATGAGTCGGAACGTCAAACGTCACCGCTACAGACTCGCTGGTGGGACGTTCAAGTCTACTGACTTTAAGCAAATGAAATTTTGCCATGAAAGGGGTGTTTTGGGTTTGGCAAATCTACAGGCTAGTCAATTCTTCTTAGCGGCTAATCCGAGCTTTTTGTTTAGCACCTGAATTTTTTCTTCGATTCGTTCCTTGATCGGGTGTCCGACCAGATGAAAAGATTCACCAGTTTCAAGGGTAAGCACAGCACGAAACTCGCGATCGGTGACAATTTCCTTCCCGTCGGGCAGTGAAAAGGCGGTTCGTTTAATTCTCGCCTCCTGGTCAGTTATTTCAAACTTTTTAAATACAATCTTTCGGCCCTTTCGAAACCCCATGCACCAGGATCCGACAAAAAGCAGGTTGTTGGTTGGGTCTATTTCAAGAATTCTCGTGGCAAACCAAGTGGCCGGAGGCAGTATTGAGAGTAAGATGCTTGGCACAATTGACCAGGGAGCTGGGATAGTTTTGAAAAGAAGGACAATAAGCCCTATGGAGAGCATCACCACGAAGATTCTTTGTCCGAGTGAAAATGTCTTGCCTTGATGAATTCTTACCACCTTCATTAAAGTCGAAATTATCAAACATTTTTCTTCAAGGCTTGTTACATCAAACTAATCGCTCAGACCTCCAGGGCAGTGTTAACACTGCTGTGAAATGTGAAAAATGAAAAAACTAGCACTTTTTCCACTGAATATCGTGACCTTTCCAGGGGAGGATTTAAATCTCCACGTTTTCGAGCCTAGATATAAAGAGCTTGTCAAAGACTGTTTGGAGGAAAAAGCATCATTTGGGATTCCTTCCTATATCCAAAACAAAATTGAATTGGGAACGGAGGTAGAGATCGTGGAAGTGGCAAAAGAATATCAGGATGGCCGTATGGACATTCGCACAAAAGCCACCCGGGTTTTTCGAGTAGTTGACTATTGGAATCCTTGGGATAAAAAATTGTATGCTGGAGGAGCAATCGAATACCTTCATCAAATCAAAAAAAAAGGGGACATCAGCAAACTTTACAAAATGAAAGAACTCGTAGCCCAGCTCTTTGCCTGGCTGCAAGAGGTAAATGCCCCGGACATCACCAAGGTGCAATCCGTTTTTGACCTTGGTCATAAAATTGGGTTTAAGCTTGAAGAAGAGTACCAGCTAATCGAGATGAGCAGTGAAGATGAACGGTTAGACTTCACGATCAACCATCTGGAAAACCTTTTACCAGCACTCGAACGTGCGCAATCTGCACAAGAACGGATCAAACAGAACGGACACTTTAAGCACCTGGATCCGCTTAAGTTTTAGATTCCTTACCTAATTTTTTTGATTTACGTTTAACTTCCCCTCATGAATGAGATAAGTGGCTTTGGGGTAGTTCTTTTGTTCATTATTGGTGGATTGGGCTTTATTATCGTTACGCTTTTGGTGGGTCGACTGCTCAGACCTTCAAGACCCAATCCGGAGAAACAAAAAACGTATGAATCAGGTGAAGAACCTGCCGGTACTGCCTGGGGTCAGTTCAACGTTCGATTTTATGTTATTGCTTTGATCTTTTTACTCTTCGAAGCCGAGCTTGTCTTTCTTTTTCCATGGGCAACGGTGTTCGGAAAAGAAGAGTTGATTGAGCAAACAGACGGTTTATGGGCAAAATTTTCAATGATAGAAACCTTTATTTTCATTGCAATTCTAGGGGTTGGTCTGGCTTATGTTTGGGCAAAAGGGATGCTGGAATGGGTACGGCCTAAGCCACAAAAATCAGGATACCAATCAAAAATTCCTTCAAGTGCTTACGCACGATATGAGAAAAGTTAAATGGATCAGGAGCAGTTTGAAAAAATAAAATCAGGAGAGGGCGGCATCATCGTGTCAAAATTGGATGACCTTCTTAATTGGGCAAGGCTAAGCAGTCTTTGGCCTATGGGATTCGGATTGGCATGCTGTGCCATTGAGTTCATGTCCACTGCATCCTCTGCGTATGACCTGGATCGCTTCGGTGTGATTCCAAGGAATTCACCCCGACAGTCAGACGTAATGATCGTGTCGGGTACAGTCACATTTAAAATGGCCGATCGCGTAAAAAGGTTGTACGAGCAAATGGCGGAGCCACGGTACGTGATCTCCATGGGTTCTTGTGCCAATTGTGGAGGACCTTATTGGGAGCATGGCTACCACGTTCTGAAAGGAGTCGATCGCGTAATTCCAGTAGACGTTTATGTCCCTGGATGTCCTCCAAGACCTGAAGCCCTGATCGGGGGTTTTTTAAAACTTCAGGAGAAGATTCGGACTGAATCTGTTTTGGCCCCTACAGCACTGGAAAAGTTGATGAAGGAGGAAAATCATGGAGTTTAACGAGATCAGATCGTTACTGCAGGAGAACTTTCCTGCTGCCATAAAGCGGGAAAACCCGGAGTCCTCCCCACCCATGTTGTACCTCGATGGTGATGCAATCCATGAGGTTTGCCAGTTTTTGCATACGCATGATGCGTTGTATTTCGATTCATTGTCCTGCTTGACAGGAATTGACAACGGTGCTGAAGCGGGGACGATGGAAGTTGTTTACCATTTGTATAGCATACCGTATGATCTTCACCTTGCGCTAAGTGTAGAACTTGACCGAAAAAATCCAAGCATCATCTCCGTCTCGGACCTATGGGGAGGTGCTAACTGGCATGAGCGCGAAGCGTATGACCTACTTGGTATATCCTTTCTTGGTCATCCGGATTTACGCAGAATTTTGTTGCCGGAAGATTGGGAGGGTTATCCCTTGCGAAAAGACTACGAAGAGCAGGAGAACTATCACGACATAAAAGTCAAGTATTGATGGAATCATTACTTACCAAATCTGAGCCTTTAAAATATCGCGAAGAGGACCTTCGAACGGAGGAAATGATCTTCAATATTGGTCCTCAGCATCCGGCGACTCATGGTGTGCTGCGTTTAGAAGTGGTTATAGATGGTGAGATTGTTGTGGATGTGGTTCCACACTTGGGTTATCTGCATCGATGCTTCGAGAAGCATGCAGAAGCACTGGCGTACAATCAGGTGATTCCTTACACCGACCGAATGGACTATGTGGCAGCCATGAACAATGAGTGGGCCTTTGTGATGGGGGTAGAGAAGATGCTTGGCATTCACAAGGAGCTACCAAAAAGAGTGGAATACATCCGAGTACTTGTTTCGGAACTTAACCGGATTGCCTCTCATTTTGTAGCTATTGGAACCTACGGCTTAGATATTGGGGCCTTCACCCCATTTCTTTGGATGATGCGCGATCGAGAGCATATCCTGCGCATGCTGGAGTGGGCCAGTGGAGCACGGATGCTGTACAATTACATTTGGGTGGGAGGATTATTTTATGATTTGCCGGTCGGTTTTGAGGAACGTGCCAAAGAATTTGTTGATTACCTTAAACCCAAACTAAAGGATTCAGAAAACTTGTTGATCTCAAACAAGATCTTCATTGAGCGTACCGCAAAGGTAGGAATCCTGGATCGTGACCTTGCGATCAACTATGGCATTACCGGCCCAATGTTGCGTGCCTCAGGTCTGGCATTTGACCTGCGAAAAGTAGACGGTTACAGCGTGTATCCTGAGCTTGATTTTGAAATTCCGGTAGGGGAGGGCAAAATGGGTACGGTAGGAGATTGCTGGGATCGTAATTGGGTTCGCTATCAGGAATGCTGGGAGTCGATTAAGCTCATTGAGCAGTGTGTGGAAAGACTTCTTGATGACCACAAAAGGACTACTGAATTTGATCCACGTTCGATGGTACCCAAGAAAATCCGACCAAAGGCGCAGGATTTGTATGTAAGAGCAGAAAATCCCAAGGGCGAATTAGGGTTCTTCTTTCGGGCAGATGGACGTTCTGACCAACCGTTTCGATGCAAGGCAAGAGGTCCAAGTTTTTGCAATCTATCGGTCCTCCCGGAAATCAGCAAAGGTTGTATGCTTGCGGATCTATTCGCAATTGTTGGCTCACTTGATTTTGTGATGGGTGAGGTGGATCGATGATCAAGATTCTTACATCAGAGCAAGTAAGGAGGTGGGATCAATATACCATTACACATGAACCCATTGCTTCAATTGACCTGATGGAACGCGCATCAGAGGCCTTTGTGGAGGTCTTTTTGAAGCTTATTCCAGAAAAACGGACGGTTAGGATCTTTTGTGGAGTAGGAAATAATGGCGGCGATGGCTTGGCTATCGGTAGAATTCTGAAGGACAAGGGATGGGAGGTGTACAAGTATATCGTCGGAGACCCAAAGAAGGGGAGTGAAGATTTCAAGAAAAACCTGGATCGCTCTGACTTGTACGCCGTACTAAAGGATGTCAACGATGTTCCACAAATCACCACAAACGATGTCATTATCGATGGTCTTTTTGGTTCGGGACTTTCCAGAGTGCTCGGAGGGATATATGCGGACTTGGTCACTGAATTGAACGTATCTGAAGCTGCTAGAATCTCCATTGACATCGCTTCAGGCCTCTTCTCAGACGGGGGTCCGGTTCAAGGTCAGGTCATCTTTCAGCCGGACCATACAATCTCCTTTCAGGTACCTAAGCTTCCGTTTTTCCTTCCAGAGCTTCATCCGTACGTAGGAAACTGGGAGGTGGTAGATATAGGATTGAATCCAAGCTTTTTGCAGAAGGAGAAGACAGAAAATTACTTCACCGAAGCAAAAGACCTCGCCGAGTTCATTCCCAGGAGGGGAAAGTTTGTTCACAAAAGTGAAGTCGGCAAGCTAATGATCGTTGCAGGTAGTAAAGGAAAAATGGGAGCGGCTGTATTGTGTACCAACGCAGCTTTTGCGGCGGGAGCTAGTTTAATCAATGTGTGCACGCCCCGGTGTGGCACTGACATTATGCAACTCTCTGTTCCGGAAGCTATGGTAATCGAAGACTCAAACGAAGAATGGGTAGCTGGTATTCCCAAGGCTACTGAAACAGTTGCAGTTGGCCCCGGACTAGGTACGGCGTCAGAGACAGCTGTTGCCTTGGAGCGCATGTTGAAGAAAACCGAACATCCCATCGTTCTTGATGCCGATGCGCTTAACATCCTCTCTAAAAAGAAAGCACTGCTTAAGTTGCTTCCAAAGAACTCCATTCTTACACCGCATCCTGGAGAGTTCAGGAGATTGGTAGGCCCCTGGAAAAATGATTTTGAGAAACTTTCCAAGCTGCGAAAGTTCTCCAAGAAGTATCAAGTTCAAGTGGTATTGAAAGGAGCTTATTCGGCAGTCTGCGATTCGGAAGGCACTATTTACATTAATCCTTCCGGGAATCCCGCTCTAGCTACCGCAGGAAGTGGTGATGTCCTGACCGGAATTGTAGGTGCTTTTTTGGCGCAGAATGTTCCTTCGTTGCAAGCTTTACGATTAGGCGTTTACGTACATGGATTAGCTGGAGATCTAGCTATTTCAGACAGGAAATGGTATGCACTCAGAGCCTCAGAACTCATTGGCTATGTATCCGACGCGATCGTCAAAACGAGCGATTTTTGAACATTAGATCAATCCTGAATTTTCTTCGATTAATTATAAAGTGCTTTTTGAGTGCTTAAATGGCGCTTTTTTTAGCCGCCCTCCTTTGAAAGTGTGCCGATTAACGTTAATTAACTATTATTATTTTCTGAGTGGTCAAAACTATCTAAAAAAAATTGCGTAATTTGTATAATCAATATGCGCAATAAACTATTCATATGGACGTTGGCCTCAATCTTGAGCTTTGGAGCACTAAGCCAAGGCACTGATGGAGGTTTTGATCAGCAGCCGTCCATTAGCGTATATCCGAATCCCGCTCAGGAATTTGTGATGGTGCAAATTGATAGTGATCTGCGAAGCGCAAAATTTGAGCTTAACTCGATGATTGGAAACCGACTGATCATCCAACCAGAGGAAATGGGCAATGGGAAGTACAAAATCCCTGTCAAGCAGCTCGCTACCGGTTACTATTTCCTTATCGTCAAAAATGAAGAAAAGCGCTTTAAGAAAGCTTTTAAGTTTTTAAAGCACTAGTTCTTTACCGCTCTCTTTCCTTCTTGACTATTTCAGGATTACAGTCTTGACTCTATTTGTGAGTAGTACTTGTTGAACAACTCTTCGTACTTGGCTGCATTTTCATTGTCGCCATTTGCGCGATAGGCTCTGGCTATTTCGTTCAGTACCACGATCTTGCGCTGCAATTCGTACGGGTTGCTCGAGTTGGAGGTCAGGTATACTTCTAACCATCCACTCGCCCATTGTGAGACATTCTCTGCCACGTGGTTGGCCAATTGAGCTTCTTCAATCTCTCCAAAGTCTGAAGACGACCCAGTCTTATAAGAAGCAATCTCTAGAAACAGATCTACTTGCTGTGCACTGAACTCGTCAAACGGCACCGATTCATGCGGCATCACCTCTAAACATCGCTTTAACACTTCTGAGGCTCGCTCAAAGTCCCCTTCATTGATTAAGTCCTGTGCCAACGTATTGAAGGTTGATCTTGAGTTGAGAACAAAACCTAAGTAATCCTGAGTGTAGTAGATGGAAGGGTCGTCCAGATTAGTCCACGTAAACTTGTCCATCACGTTTTCATACATCACTTCCGTATTGACAGGATATCCTCTGCCGTTTTGGTTTCTGGCGGGAACCACACGATACGCAAGTCCCTCTTGTACGACATAGTTTCGCATGTCCAATTTGAGTTGCGAAATGGAAGTATTGTTCAAGTAAATTGGTCGTTCCCAGTTGGTATTGGCCAATAGATCCAAGAAAGCCAGATCCTTCTTTTCCAACGCTCTTCCTTTGATTCTTAGCACCATTTGGTTCTCGATATTTTGGTGAAGGTCCTCTGGAACAACCTGTTTTGCCTTGGTAGTATCAATATTGAGAAAAAGGGTCTTGGAAGGTACAATGTTGTATTTTGTCCAATCATTGGGTGCAATTTGAAGACCTGGGTTCTCCTGCTTGACGAAGTTTAGAAACGCTTTCGCATTGATGGCATTTCCTTTCAATTCTTCTCGTTCAAATACAGGTAGGTAGTCGTTTAATCCGCCTTGTTGGTAATGCTTCATGTCAAGACTGTAAGGGAATGGATCTGATTCGTAGGCCCTTCTGGCTGTTTGCTGAATGTACCAATCGGTATTGTAGTAGCTTAATACGACGACACGAATGTCTCTTCTAAACCCTTCGACTTCCTGGGCATACCAAAGAGGGAAGGTATCGTTATCTCCACCCGTGAAAATGATAGCATTTGGGGCACAAGAGGAGAGGTAATTTTTTGCGGCATCTACAGAAAAGTAGCGATCAGATCTGTCGTGGTCATCCCAGGTCTCTCCAGCCATTTGCAAGGGAACGACCAAACAAAGCACCGAAGCCACGATGGCTGCAATCTTCTTTTCTCTTACTGCACGTTGCAACAAGTCAAATATGGCAAGCACCCCAAAACCTATCCAGATGGTGAAGATGTAAAAGGAACCCGCATAGATGTAGTCTCTTTCACGTGGTTCAATGGGAGGTGTATTTAGGTATAAGACAATTGCAATTCCTGTCATAAAGAACAACAATCCGGTGGCAGCGAACAGTTTTACGTCCTTCTTGTATTGAATGAACATTCCCAGCAACCCAAGTAACAAGGGCAGTCCGTAGTAGATGTTACGCCCTTCATTGGAGGCCAGTACGTCGGGAACCTTATCAAAGGCATCAAGCAGACCTACATAACCCGCACCTTGAATGTCACTGGCTCTTCCGGCAAAATTCCACATAAAGTACCGGAAATACTGGTGACCCAACTGATGCGTGATTAGGTAGTAAAAGTTGTCGCCCCAGCTTGGCTTTTCTCCTTCTTTTAATCCGGTGACCTCTCGGTACTTATTGATGTGATTGGGATCTGAGCTATACATCCTTGGAAGGATTGTAGTATGGTTCGGATCAAATACCTGATTGATCTTATAGTCTTTGATCACGTACTCGTCTTCGCCAGGCATGTAAACCGCTGCACCTTTCTCGTTCTGCAACAGATCTGCGGTGTAATAGGGACCCTTGAACAAAGGTCTACTTCCGTACTGTTCTCGTTTCAGGTAGGAAACGAACGACATGATGTCTTCCGGATTGTTTTCGTCGATAGGAGGGTTGTATGCACTTCGAATCGGGATCATCATGTAGGAAGAATATCCAATGATGATGAAGATCAAGCTGAGCAACGAAGTATTTAGCACATACTTGTTATGTTTGATAGAGTAGATCACTCCATATGCTATGGCGCCAAAAAACAGTAGGCTAAAGATGATAACCCCTGCTCCGAATGGCATTCCCAGTCCATTGACGAAAAAGATCTCAAACTTTCCTGCCAGGGTTGGCAAGCCAGGAATAATACCTTCCAGAATAATGATCAGGGCAACTCCCGAGATCAGGAACGTGTATATAATCCCTTTTGTCGTTACATTTTCGAATTTCTTAAAGTAGATGATTAGTCCAAGTACCGGGATGGCCACTAAGTTGAGCAAGTGGACCCCAATTGATAGTCCCATCATGTAGGCGATTAAGATGAGCCAGCGGGCTTGCTGATCCTCTTCCTTGAGGTTTTCCCACTTTAGGATCGCCCAGAAAACGAATCCGGTGAAAAACGCAGACATGGCATACACTTCTGCTTCTACAGCGGAAAACCAAAACGAATCCGAGAAGGTGCAAGTCAGTGCACCAGTAAACCCAGCTCCCATGACCAGGATGGTTTGTGCAAGTGTCATCTCACTCTCTTCCAACTTCAGAATTCTTCTTGAAAGGTGAGTGATGATCCAAAAGATGAACATCACGAAGAAGGCACTGGTTACCACACTCAGCATATTTACCCAGTAGGCAATTTGGATTAGGTCATCGCCTCCTAAAAGCGAAAATATTCGTCCGGTCAACAGAAAAAATGGGGCACCGGGAGGGTGGGGAACTTGCAGTTTTGACGAGCATGCGATGAATTCACCTGCATCCCAAAAGCTAGCGGTAGGCTCCACTGTGAGGATATAGGCTATCAAGGCAACGACAAAGGCTACCCAGCCGGAAATGATGTTTATTTTTTGGTATCCCATGGTATTCGAATAGAGGGCGAAATTAGCAATAACCCATTTAAAACAGTGAAGCTATTATGCTTTTGCT
>CAZQJU010000078.1:7313-16317 GCA_964593185.1 uncultured Roseivirgaceae bacterium | reverse complement strand
AAGACTTATTTACCGAAAAACAAAATGAAGTAGCACGAATGGCAAAAGTATTTGCCCATCCTGCACGCATCGCCATTCTAGAGCATCTTTTGGAAGCCAACCAATGCATCAACAGTAATTTGGTCGAGGAACTTGGGCTTGCACAAGCCACGATCTCTCAGCACTTAAAAGAACTCAAATCCATAGGACTGATCATGGGCACCATCGAAGGAACGTCCATGAGCTACTGCATCAATCCTATCGCCTGGGAAGAAGTGAAAGTGCGATTCAGTGAGCTGTTTGCTCGATACGATCCCAACTGTTGCTAAAAAAATTTGAATCTAATCATCGTAAAAATGCGATATAACAATAAAACTTACACCATTAACTCAATCAATCTCAACAATAGCCTGGTTTTCTACCATGCCCTCTTCAATAGGATGCCGGAAGAACTAAACACAGACGCTATGTTATTCAGGTTGAAAGAGCTCACACTAGCTGTGCAGGAGACCACCTCCGTGCAGCCGAGTTCGTGTCCCCTAACCTTCAACATCGCGCAAAATTCAGAACTCATTGCTGTGAATGATCGGATGCGTCGGTTTCGGACGGTCGCCCAAATCAACGGTGAATGCCAGGTGTTAAACAAAGCATTTGGCATCATCGACCCTGACGGGAATAAGTGGGTGATTGGGGACCCAGATCAGGAAGTGCGATTCGAAGAATGCTATGTCGAAAATTAATTTATAACTATATATATATCATGGAACAATTCAAATTTCACGTCGGTATGAACGTCTCGGATATTGAGAAGTCCGTACCTTTTTATCAAAAACTATTTGGTGCGGATCCCATCAAAGTAGAGAAGGATTATGCCAAGTTTGAGCTGGACAATCCAGGACTCGTCATCTCGTTTATTCAGTCTGACAAAGCCAGTCCGCAATTCGGTCATTTGGGAATTCGAGTGAATAGCCAGCAGGAGCTGGATAAGCGAAAGCAAGAAGTTGAATCCCAGCTCGAAATAGCACTGGAGGAAAAAAATACCTCGTGTTGTTATGCCGTCCAGAACAAGTTCTGGGTAAAGGATCCGGATGGATACGACTGGGAGGTCTACCACTTTTTAAAAGATGACAATAAGTTAAAGAGCGATCCCTCGAAAGATCAGAAAGAGTTAGTAGGTTGCTGCTAAAATTGATGGAGGCTTTTCCGAATAACTTCAGGAGAAGCCTCTTTTGTATCTGTTATGAATCAACAATTATCAAACTACCTTCAAAAGGTGCAAGAGGAAGTGAAAAACCTACCTTCAGACAGAACTATGGTGCTTGATGAAATTGTGGACTACGTGGTTTCCACTGAGCACCCTAAACTCAACTTCATTTGCACCCACAATTCTCGAAGAAGCCACCTTTCTCAGCTTTGGGCACAAACCCTAGCGAACGCTTTCGAAATATCGGTCGAAACTTTTTCAGGCGGTACGGAGGCTACTGCCTTCAATCCCAACGCTGTGGCTGCCATGGAACGTGCAGGTTTTAGAATTACAGCGGAAAGTGATCAGAATCCTAAATATCAAGTCTACTACGACGAAGCTAAGGCACCAATCGTAGCCTTTTCAAAGAGGTACGAAGATCCGCCTAATCCCACCGGTGGATTTGCGGCAATCATGACCTGCTCGGAAGCAGATGCCGACTGTCCCGTTGTGTTTGGGGCGGATCGACGCATCAAGCTTTTTTATGAAGACCCTAAAATAGCAGACGGGACACCAGAAGAGGCCAAACGATACGATGAGCGTTGTCGTCAAATAGCAGTTGAAATGAGCTACATTTTTCAGAAAATAAAGGACAAAGAAGAGAATTAATCCATGGTTAGCTTTGTTTTGATGACAAACACACATCCATGAGCATTCCCTCTCATCTTAAACTTACGATCCCCGACTCAGAACATCCCCGTATTGTCATCATCGGTGGCGGTTTTGCCGGACTCATGTTGGCCAAAGGGTTGCGAAAAACGAAGGCCCAGGTGGTCATGTTGGATCGTAACAATTTTCATACTTTCCAACCGCTATTATATCAGGTCGCTACTGCGGGCTTAGAACCCGATAGCATTGCCGGTCCGTTACGAAAATCACTGGATACCCAATCCAACTACATTTTTAGGATGGTTAAGGTGTCTGGGGTGGACATGGAGCAAAACGAAGTAATTACGCCAGTTGGGAACCTGAAATACGACTACCTCGTCATCGCCAATGGTGCGACCACAAATTATTTCGGGCAAGAAGGGCTGCGTGCCAAAGTACTCCCCCTAAAACGCGTAGTGCATGCCCTTGATCTTCGAAGTCATATTCTGCAGATTTTTGAGCAGATCGAACTGACTGAGGATCCTGCCATCCGCCAACGTTTATTCAACATGGTGGTGGTAGGTGGAGGCCCCACAGGTGTGGAAGTGGCAGGTGCATTGTCAGAGCTGAAGAACCACATCTTACCTAGAGACTACTCCGATCTTGATCTCGGACCTATGAAAATATCCCTGATCGAAGGATCTCCAAGACTGCTGAACGGAATGAGTGATGCAGCGGGGAAAAATGCCTTGAAGTACCTACAAAAGATGGGTGTAGACGTCATTCTGAATACGCATGTAAAGGGGTACGAACACGGAGTGGTAGACCTGGGCGAAGAGAAAATCGAATCCGAAACGGTCGTTTGGGCTGCAGGGGTAAAAGGACGGATTCTGAGTGGTATCACCGATGAGAAGACCCATCGTTCCAGGATACTTGTAGATGAGTACAATCGTGTAAAAGGAATGGAGAACGTCTTTGCCATTGGAGATGTGGCGTTGATGGAAACGTTAGGTTACCCTAACGGCCACCCGATGCTGGCACCAGTGGCCATGCAGCAGGGAAAGCATCTTGCCAAAAACTTTCAAAATCTTATTCAAGGGGCCGAAATGAAGAAATTCAGTTACCTGGACAAAGGCTCTATGGCCACAATTGGCAGGAACAAGGCCGTTGTCGACATGCCCGGAGGACTCCATGTCAAAGGATTTTTCGCATGGCTGATTTGGATGTTTGTGCACATTCTTTATCTGATTGGTTTTCGGAACAAGTTGATTACCCTCAACAACTGGATTTGGAGCTACTTTACCTACGATAAAGGGACACGACTCATTATTCGTACTTTTTTGATCAACAAGCGGCAAAAAAGCCTGGCGAAAGAATGACCATAAATCCTGCATTTTATCCTTACTTCACATCAGTCTTTCCAATTCTATTTCAAATCCTATTTTTGCAGCCTTAAACTCAAAGCTTAGAAAATGGAAGAGCAAGCGATTGATCAGGATTTACAAAAGGAACACCAGGATAAAATTCAGAAAGTAATTTCTGAGGTAGGGAAAGTTGTCATTGGCCAGGAGTACATGGTCAATAGATTGCTAGCAGGTTTGTTTACCAATGGCCACATCCTTCTGGAAGGTGTACCCGGTCTTGCTAAAACCTTGACCGTAAATGCCTTGGCGGATGTATTGAAACTTGATTTTCAGCGAATCCAGTTCACGCCAGACTTGTTACCTGCAGATTTGGTGGGGACTATGATCTACAACCAGCAAAAGTCAGATTTTGAAGTAAAGAAGGGACCCATTTTTGCAAACCTTATTTTGGCGGATGAAGTCAACCGTTCTCCCGCGAAAGTGCAATCGGCACTCCTTGAAGCGATGCAGGAAAAGACGGTTTCCATCGGGGAGACCACCTATCAACTGGATCGGCCATTCTTGGTTATGGCCACGCAAAACCCAATTGATCAGGAGGGAACGTATCCACTCCCTGAAGCGCAGGTAGACCGGTTCATGCTGAAGATTCACGTCAACTATTTGAGTAAAGAGGATGAGTTAAAGGTGATGAAGAGGATCGCCGATATGTCTTTTAAACCGGAGCTTCAGACCATCTTGACCAAAGAAGACATTTTCTCCATTCGCAATGAAGTCAATCAGGTCTCGGTCTCTGAGGCTGTTGAGAAATACATTATTGAACTGGTTTTTGCAACCAGAAATCCGTTGGAGTACGGCCTTAAAGAAGAAGCACAGTACATCCAGTTTGGTGCCTCTCCACGTGCTTCCATTAATTTAAATCTCGCCGCAAAAGCAATCGCATTCTTTGACCAACGTGATTACGTACTACCGGAAGATGTGAAGGAAATAGCGGATGATGTGATGAACCATCGGATTTTGCTCAACTATGAAGCGGAGGCAGATGAGGTTTCTACCCACGATATCATCAAATCGATATTATCTAAGGTTAATATCAACAGCTGAGCACTAATACAGAATAATATTTTCTGAGAGACTTAGTTACAATTTCTTAACAAAAGAAACAAGCAAGTAACAAACGTCATATTGGTTTAATAATATCGTAACACCTGAAGCGAAAGCAGTTAACATTCGATTTTCACTTTTGCGATCAAATTGATCTATCATTTTTAATTAAATCGCAAAATCGAAATGAAAAAATTATTAGCTATTGCTATTTTGCTCGCAGGGACCATGGTATTGGTTTCTTGTGGTGACGACGAAGATCCGGTTGCGACCTTCGATCAACCAACTGTAACCGCTGGTTCAGCTGGTGACCTTGCAAACGGTGCTTCCGGAACCGTTGATTTCACAGTGACGCTTGATGCTGACCTTACGTCAGAGGCATCTTGGACCTTGACTTCTTCTGGTGTTTCTTCGGCTACCATCGGAGGTGAGACTTCTGGTACCACAACTGGAGGAACCGTGACGGTGGATATTGCCGCTGGAACTACTGCCGGTGTTGCACAAATTAGGTTGACTGTTACAAACCCTTCTCAAGATCCTCAAGGTGGATCTGCAAGTGATGTTGCTGTTTTCAGCGTTCTAGAAGCTGGAGATGAGCCGATTGCCATTTCAGGTATACCAACAGATGCAGCTATTGATTTTGGTGGAGACCTTAATGACGTTCCTTACACAGTAGCAGGTGCTGATGGCATCGCTTCTTTCATGGTTTCGGTTAATGATGCTGCTGCCATCGATTTTGCTGCTGTTACTGGAGACGATCTATCTGCTGCTCCAGCACAAATTACTGGAACATTCTCATTGGATTGGGCTACACTTCAGAGCCTTGGCGTTGCTCCAGGTAACAATAGCTTTGTATTTACTGCTACAGATGCAGATGGAGACACTGATGAATTCACACATATTCTAAATGTTGCTGACATTCAAACTGTGACTGTAAACTCAAATATTACAGAAAACACTACTTGGACTGCAAACAATGTGTATGTGCTTGCGGCGAGAGTAACCGTTTTAAGTGGAGTTACATTGACTATCGAGCCAGGAACTGTAATCAAAGGAGGTACAGGTCAAGGAACTTCATCAAAAGCGCTTCTTGTGGCTAGAGGTGCTACGCTAGATGCACAAGGAACTGCTGCTGCTCCTATCATCTTCACGTCTACCTTGGATAACATCCAGCCAGGTCAAATTGAAAGTCCAAACCTTACTATTGCAGATAGAGGTCTTTGGGGTGGAGTAATCTTGCTAGGTGATGCGCCAATCTCTGTATCAAGTGATGGTGTTAACGAAAGTGAGGCACAAGTAGAAGGTATCCCTTCAACTGACACGAATGGTCTTTACGGTGGTACAGATGGTACTGACAATGCAGGAACATTGAGCTACCTGTCTATCAGACATGCAGGAACAGACATTGGTGATGGAGACGAAATCCAAGGTCTTACTCTAGGTGGCGTTGGAAGTGGTACTTCTATCAGCTGGATTGAGATTGTAGCTTCTGATGACGATGGAATTGAATTCTTTGGTGGTTCTGTTGATGTGAACGGTGTATTGATCTGGTCTTCCACTGATGATGCACTCGACACTGACATGGATTACCAAGGTGCTGTTTCTAACTTCATCATTGTAGCTCCTGCGGGTGGTTCTGCTTTCGAGCTTGACGGCCCTGAAGGTGTTGATGACGTTAAAGTAAACGGTGCTGGTGGATTCCATTCATTTGACAATGGTACCGTTTACGCTGGCAGTAACATTGACCACTTAGTAGATAAAGATGGTGATACAAATGCTCAGTTGACGAACATTTATTTCTATGGTTTAGATGCTTCTTATGGACCACTTGCTGATGAGGATCCGGATGAAGCTGGTGACCAACCATTCGAACCAATCGAGTCTTTGGCAGGCGATGGAACTGGTACTTCTGCAACATGGCAGGTTACGTCAAATGGCATGTCCATTGCTGACGTATTCGGAGATGCTGCAGGAATTACCTCTGAGGTAGCTGTAAATGCTAACACCGTCGGACCAACAAGTGATGCTGGATTCGAGTGGACATTTGCTTCAGTATCCGGTGCTTTAGCTGCTATTGGTCTGTAAGGCCATATCGAGCAAAAGCTTAAAAATATTAGAAACCCGTTGACAAAAGTGTCAACGGGTTTCTAGTTATAGAAACTAATCTTGCGAATAGAATTATGATCAATTTAAAACAACTCTTCTCAGCTTTTTCAATACTATTTTCGATAGGGCTGTGTGCTCAAAATGGAACTATCAGGGGAACGGTAATCGAGGATTCAAATGGAGAGCCATTATTTGGTGTCACAGTGCAAATCAAAAGTACGACCACAGGGGCGATCACGGATTTTGATGGAAAGTTTGACATTCCGATTGCGGCTGGAACGTATGACATTCAGGCTTCATTTGTATCATTTGCAACAGTCACAGTAACTGGAGTTGTTGTTGAGTCCGGTAAAGTCACCACAATCGATCAAATACGGCTCGCAGAAGATGTTGAAACACTTGAGGAAATCGTAGTCACGGCTGAAGTAATTAGGACAACAGAGTCAGCTTTACTTACTGTCAAAAGAAAATCCGCCAATCTCATTGACGGTATTTCTGCAGCAAGTTTCAAAAAAATTGGTGATGCAGATGCTGCTGCAGCGGTGAAGAGGGTAACAGGAGTATCCATTGAAGGAGGAAAGTACGTTTATGTACGAGGTCTTGGAGACCGCTATACAAAGACCATGTTAAATGGAGTAGACATACCAGGGCTTGATCCGGACAAAAACTCGCTTCAAATCGACATTTTTCCAACGAATCTCATTGACAATATGATCGTAACGAAAACGGCTGTTGCTGAAATGCCGGCCGACTTTTCCGGTGGTATTGTAAATATTGACACCAAAGACTTTCCCGAAGAGAAAGTTTTGAATGTGTCATTAAGTACCTCGTTTAACCCATCAATGCACTTTAACAGTGAATTTTTGGACTACGAGGGTAGCGACACAGATTGGTTAGGGTTTGATACCGACACCAGAGAGCTTCCAAATGAATTTAGGAATGTGGAGTTTCCAGATCCGAGGGCCGCAGAACCTGAGGAAGTAGCGAATATTTCTAATTCGTTTTCTAGGACCCTGGGAGCTCAGCCCGAAACCAGTTTTACAGATTACAACGTAGGGATTTCCTTAGGAAATCAAAAAACAATGAACAATGGCCATAAGCTTGGCTATATTTTTTCAGGTTCGTATAAAAGAAATTGGCTACACTATGATGATCGCGTTTTCGGAGAATACCAGATTTCCACCTCACAGGATGAATTTGAACTTGTTCCCGCGAATCTCCAATCAGGGGTGGAGTCGATCAATAGTGTTTTTACTGGCGGACTTGCAGGTGTTGCCTACAAAACAGAATATTCAAAATACAGGCTTACAGCAATGTTGCTCCAGAATGGCGAAAGCAAAGCAGGGCAATTTACAATTTCCGACGACCCAGCGTCAGAAGCAGTAGGAAAGTCCGGATACCGGGCAACTTCTGATAACCTGGAGTATTCACAGAGAACACTGCAAAACGTGTTGATCAATGGTGAGCATCACTTCAAGGAAGATTCCTGGGTGATAGATTGGAGAATATCACCTACAATCTCGAAACTAGAAGATCCGGATATTCGGAAAACAGCTTATACCTTCTTTCAAGGAGACAATCTGACGTTCAACTCCGGAGCAGGAGGTGTGCCAACCAGAATCTGGAGATTTTTGGATGAACTCAACGTAGGAAGTAGGGTAGATGTAACGAGAAATTCAAGTCTCTTTGGTCGGGATGCGAAGTTCAAATTCGGTTACAGCAATTTGTTCAAAGAAAGAGATTACGAGATTTTTCAATTTGATGTAAGGTTTCAAGATGCTATCAATCAACCGGATTGGACTGGCGATGCCAATGAAGTTTTGGTGGACGAGAATCTATTCCCTAATACGCCTCCCGGCGCATTCTATAGAAGCTTTACCAACAATCCCAACCCCAATGAATATAATTCTACCGTGGTAAACAATGCTATTTACGTGTCAGCGGAATTTAATCCTTCTGAAAGACTAAAAACAATTGTCGGCTTGAGAGTCGAAGATTACTTACAGAAGCATACCGGTAGGTCCCAGGCAGCTGCCAACTTCATTGAATCTGAGGTAGACGCAGGAAGCACAATTGAGGAGGCTACACAATTAGCAAATGAAATTCAAGGAACAGAAGGCAATGAACAAATTAGAGTGCTTGAGGATGATATCGTGCTGGATGCTACCGATTTATTTCCTTCATTGAATATGATCTATGAGTTGAAAGAGAAACAAAACCTAAGATTTTCATACTCAAGAACCATTGCCAGACCTTCTTTCAAAGAACTTTCATTTGCCCAAATCATTGATCCGGTATCCAATAGACGATTCAATGGTGCATTGTTTCCATTGGGAGATTGGGATGGAAATCTCACTGAAACCCGAATTGACAATCTTGATTTGAGATGGGAAGCTTTTCAGGACCGCGGACAAACAGTTTCCGTAAGTTTCTTTTACAAAAGATTTGAACGACCGATTGAATTAGTACGGGTGAGAGTTGTAACAGCTTCAAGTGAATTCCAGCCAAGAAATGTTGGAAATGGTACTGTGTTTGGTGCAGAATTTGAGTTTAGAAAGAGTTTGGAATTTCTTTCTGCGAGTCTTACGAACTTTAGCATAAATGGGAACTTGACACTTGTAGA
>CAZQJU010000078.1:0-7213 GCA_964593185.1 uncultured Roseivirgaceae bacterium | reverse complement strand
TTCTTATTTTGATTCGAAATTGATATTGGGACAGTCGTTGTTTCCTAAATCGTCCTGTAGGTAGACCATCAATTCCTGATTTCTCAGCGTGACTAATCTGAGGTTTTCTTCGCACTTGCAGGGATTGAATATCTCCCTTCCATACTTTTTTCGATAGTGACGATCCCAATCTTTAGGGTATAATGCTCTTAATCTTCGTGAACGGTATTGAATCCAAGAAACCTGCGCTTCTTGAAATCTGGCTAAAAAAATGGGCTCGTCGGAGTACTTTAGTCGTATTTTCTCATAAAGTGCCTCCATTTCTATATCCGCCTGGTCATAGTCTTTGCAGACGGTGAATGGGTCAAACGCTTCTTTTTCTTGACAAGAGAGAAAAAAAGCCATTGCGATCAACATATAGGTGAATCTCAATTTCATAGTGAGTTAAGCTTAAGAGGTGAATAAGGCTAAAATTAGGGAAGTAATTGATCTATTACTAAATATTGCAATGAACAAAAGCTAGTTAAAATAGTCTCTTAAGTAAAGGAGTTCTTATGTCTGAAAATGTTAATCAAACCATCTTAATTACCGGAGGTACGGGTCTTGTAGGGCAGCGACTGAGCGAGCTGCTTACAAACCAAGGATACACTGTTACACATCTTTCACGCAGCCCTGCCAATCGAACATTCAGGACCTACGGATGGGATCTTAGCAAAAACTACATTGACGAGGAAGCGATCAGCTCTGCGGACGCCATCATACATCTCGCCGGAGCTGGGGTCGCCGACAAGCGATGGAATGAGGCACGTAAGGCAGAAATCTACAACAGCCGAATTGACTCTACGAAATTGTTGTACGATAAAGTGAAATCGATAAATCCAGCATTGAAGTATTTCTTGTGTGCCTCGGCCATCGGATACTACGGTTGGGATACAGGTCTTGAAGTCGTTGATGAGTCGTCCTTAAAAGGGGAGGGTTTCCTTTCGGATGTCGTAGCGGACTGGGAGCGTGAAGCGGACCGATTCGAGGAAATCAAGATCCCAACAGGTAAAGTCAGAATCGGTGTGGTACTAAGTGAAAAAGGTGGGGCACTGGTGGAGATTAGTAAACCCATAAAATTGGGTGCTGGAGCTCCATTAGGATCTGGAGAGCAGTATATGAGCTGGATTCATGTGGATGATCTCTGTGGAATTTTTATTCATTGTGTAAAACAAAAGATCAGCGGTATCGTCAATGGAGTCGCTCCGGATCCGGTGAGCAATAAAGAACTAACCAAAGCAATTGCCAAGCAACTCCGAAAGCCCCTTTTCCTTCCCAAAGTCCCTGAATTTGCACTTAAGATTTTGGTAGGAGAAATGGCAGATATGCTCCTCGGAGGAAACAATGTTTCATCAAAAAAAATAGAAGAACTTGGTTATTCTTTCCAATACCCTAAATTGGATGCCGCATTGAATGATCTGATATAGTCAATGGAGAAAAAAATTTCAAAAGAGCAAGAGGCACGAATCATCAACGCTTTTAGAGAGCGGGATTGGAACGAAATCAAAACAGCAGATTCCTGGGTCATTTTCAAGGTGATGGGGGAGTTCGTACAGGGATTCGAAAAACTGGCAAAGATTGGACCTTGTGTTTCCATTTTTGGTTCGGCCAGAACGCTACCTGAAAACAAGTACTACGGAATAGCTGAGCAAACGGCATCACTGTTGGTTCAGCATGGTTATGGTGTCATCACCGGCGGAGGACCCGGGATCATGGAAGCAGGGAACAAGGGAGCCAATAGTCAGGGTGGTAAGTCGGTGGGACTGAACATTGATTTACCCTTCGAACAAAACAACAATATGTACATCGATCGGGATAAAAGCATCGACTTTGACTACTTCTTTGTGCGAAAAGTGATGTTCGTCAAGTATTCGCAAGGATTCATTGTGTTGCCAGGGGGATTTGGTACGATGGACGAATTGTTCGAAGCATTAACACTCATTCAAACCAAAAAAATAGGACGGTTTCCTGTAGTGCTTGTCGGCACAGAATATTGGAGTGGGTTAGTCGATTGGTTACGAAGCACCATGCTCCAGGTAGAGAAAAATATCAACGCCGAAGACATGGATCTTTTTAAGATCGTTGACACAGCGGAAGATGCGGTTCAGGTAATCGACGAGTTCTACAATACCTACAATCTCAGTCCGAACTTTTAGCATACCACTCCTAGTTATCCTACCACCGTGAAGAAGAAAGAAGACGTCATCGAGATCATCGGAGCCCGTGAGCACAATCTGAAAAACATTGATGTAACACTGCCCAGGAATAAACTGATCGTAATCACTGGAATCAGTGGTAGTGGCAAGTCATCACTGGCTTTTGATACGATCTATGCAGAAGGTCAAAGAAGGTACATGGAGAGCTTTAGTGCCTATGCACGTTCATTCATCGGAGACATGGAGCGACCTGATGTAGACAAAATTGATGGGTTAAGTCCGGTCATCTCCATCGAGCAAAAAACAACCTCAAGGAACCCCCGATCAACTGTAGGAACGGTCACCGAAATCTATGACTTTTTTCGTCTGCTGTATGCGCGTGCAGGAGATGCGTACTCCTACCTCAGTGGAAAGAAAATGAGTCGGCAGTCGGAGGATCAAATTGTGGAGATGATGCTGAAGAACTACGACGGTGAGAAGCTGATCCTCTTAGCACCCGTGGTCAAAGGAAGAAAAGGACATTACCGTGAGCTTTTTGTTCAGATTAGGAAGATGGGATTCACCAAGGTTCGGGTAGACGGTGAGATGCAGGAGCTGGTCCCAAAAATGCAGGTAGATCGGTACAAGACACACGACATTGAGATTGTAACGGACCGGATAAAGGTTGCCGAAAAAGACAAAAAAAGAATTAGAGAATCCATCAATGCTTCCTTGAAACATGGTGATGGCGTGATGATGATCCAAAAAGAGGATGGTACCATTTCACATTTCTCCAAGAACCTGATGGATCCTGAAACCGGTCTGGCCTACGATGATCCTGCACCTAACACCTTTTCCTTTAATTCGCCCTACGGCGCATGCCCGGAGTGCAATGGCTTAGGCCAGATCGAGGAGATTTCAAAAGAGTCGGTCATACCTGACCCTACCTTGAGCATAAGCATGGGAGGTATTGCACCCCTTGGTGACTACCGTGATATCTGGATTTTCAAAAAGATAGAGGCCATCCTCAAGCGACACAAAGTCAGCCTCTCCACACCTATTCATAAAATTCCGGATGAAGTCATCGATGTCCTTTTGTACGGAGACAGTGTGCCGGTAGCGGTTTCGTCCGTCAAGTATCCAGGGACAGACTGGCAAACCAAGTTTGAAGGAATTATCAACTTCTTAGAGAAGCAAAAAGATGAAGGGTCTGAGAAATTGCAGGCCTGGGTAAAGGAGTTTACCGATGTACGTGTATGTCCCTCCTGCAACGGGTATCGCCTCAAAAAGGAAGCCCTGCACTATAAGATTGGAGGTAAGCACATTGGTGAAGTGGCCGAGATGGATATCGCCTCACTCAGTGAATGGACGAACAATCTCGAGGAGAAGCTCTCAGAACGACAGAAGATCATTGGGGTGGAAATCCTGAAGGAACTGCGCAAACGCATCGGATTTTTACTGGACGTAGGCTTGGATTACTTAAGTTTAAATCGTCCTTTGAAGACGCTTTCGGGTGGTGAAGCGCAACGCATCCGGTTGGCCACACAGATCGGAACACAGTTGGTGAACGTACTTTATATCCTGGATGAGCCAAGCATCGGGCTACACCAGCGAGACAATGTAAAGCTCATACAGGCCTTGAAGGATCTTCGTGATCTCGGAAATACGGTCATCGTAGTGGAGCACGATAAAGACATGATGCTCGAATCAGATGAAATTGTAGATATCGGACCGGGAGCAGGGCGCCATGGAGGGCAAATAGTGGCCAAAGGAGATCCGGGCAGATTCTTAAAGCAAGAAAGCCGTACCGCGGACTACCTGAGCGAGAAGGTTCGTATTGAAGTGCCTAAGGATCGAAGAAAGCAGAATGGAAGCTGGCTGGAGTTGACTGGCGCCTCGGGACACAACCTCAAGAATGTCGATCTTAAACTTCCGCTCGGAAATCTCATTTTGATTACGGGTGTGTCGGGAAGCGGGAAATCCACTTTGATCCATGAGACACTCTATCCACTACTTAAGCAGCATTTGTACAAAAGTCGGAAAGAACCATTGCCCTACAAGAAGATCAAGGGGCACGAGCAGTTTGATAAGATCATAGAGGTTGATCAGTCTCCAATTGGCAGGACACCAAGATCCAATCCTGCCACGTACACGGGGGTGTTTTCGGAGATACGAAGTTTGTTTGCACAGCTACCAGAAGCCAAGATTCGCGGTTATAAACCCGGTCGATTTTCCTTCAACGTGAAAGGAGGACGTTGCGAGACCTGTGGGGGTGGAGGCATGCGTCTGATTGAGATGGACTTCCTGCCGGATGTACTGGTTCCGTGTGAAACCTGCAAAGGCAAAAGGTACAACCGCGAAACCCTGGAAGTGAGATTTAAAGGAAAGTCAATTTCGGATGTATTAGATATGACGGTCTCACAAGCAGTCGAGTTCTTTGAAAACCAGCCGAGAATTGTACGAAAGCTCAAGACGCTAAACGAGGTTGGCTTGGGTTATATTTCGCTAGGGCAACATGCGACTACGCTTTCCGGAGGCGAAGCCCAGCGTGTGAAACTCGCAACGGAGCTGAGCAAGAAGGACACTGGAAAGACCTTCTATATCTTAGATGAGCCGACCACCGGGCTGCATTTTCAAGACATAGAACACTTACTTGATGTCCTTCAAAAGCTGGTAAGCAAAGGCAATACCGTGCTGATCATTGAACATAACATGGATGTGATCAAGGTAGCAGATTACATCGTGGACCTCGGACCAGAAGGAGGCTCGGGTGGTGGTCAGATCATTGCTGAAGGAACCCCGGAAGACATCATCAAAGTAGATGAAAGCTATACAGCTAAATTCCTAAAAATGGAGCTCAATTAGCTCCTAATGGGGTTAATTCTTCACTGAAGTAGTAATAGTCGCCAAGAAAATCAAAGGCGAAGTCGCTTTGTTCTAAAGCAAAATGATCCAGAACGGTAATATCGTTATTGACCACATCCGTCAGTAGGTACTCGTTTAGCAAGTTGCCATTGTAGTCATAGATTTTGACCTTTTCTTCAAAATCCATCTGGCTAGCAAGTTGCATATCCAGTTCAAGATTTCGGGGAAGATTATCTTTTGAAGTCCCGGCAATGGCAGATACCGCCATCAGAGACAGAAGGAGTATTGATTTCATGAGTTAATTCCTTTATGATGTTTTGAGTTTTGACATCATTTGGTACGGGAATGGACGAAAGAGGTTTGTTAATTCTCATTAATAATCAATAAACTTAGACGTATCATTGCGCTCAGCAACCGCTTTTATTTGTGACGAAGAACAAGATTTATTGGCTCTGCCAGGTTTTTGGATGGGGACTCTACGGAGTGCTTCAAATTGTGGCCTATGCGACCGTCAGCGGATTTGATCGGAGCCAGGCTGTTGGTGTCTTGTTTCAGGTCATCTACTACGTGAGTACGACTCATCTCCTTCGTAATCTATTCTTACGATTTGGCTGGTTAAATCTTCGTCTTACCCTTCTGATTCCCAAACTACTATTGTTAAATCTGTTGTTCAGCATTTTCAACTATGGCTACCTCCTATTGGTGGAGCACTTTACGACAGGGATCACTAGAGCGGATTTACAGTTTATCACAATTACCCTGAATACCTTGATATACTGGGCCCTGTACTTCCTTTGGACGATCTTCTATTTTGCGTTTCATTACGTGGATCGCTACAATAAATCTTTGAAGGCAGAGACCGCAGCAAGAGAAGTAGAGCTAAGTAATCTTAAAGCTCAGCTTAATCCCCACTTCATCTTCAATGCACTGAACAGTATTCGAGCGCTCGTTGATGAAGATCCAAGAAAATCCAAAGAGTCCATCACACAACTTTCGCATATTTTAAGAAATTCACTGGTCAGCGATCGTAAAAAGTTGGTTCCTTTTTCAGAGGAGCTAAAGACCGTGATGGATTATTTGGCCCTGGAGTCTATTCGCTATGAAGAACGGCTTTCCACAAAGTTTGACATTGATCGAAACTCCGGTAGATTTAACGTGCCACCATTAATGCTTCAAACGTTGGTAGAGAATGGCATAAAGCATGGCATTTCCAATTTGAAACACGGTGGTGAGATTCAGATCGCTACCAAGGTGAAAGGAAAACATCTTCATTTAGAAATCCGTAATAGCGGTCAGTTGAAAGATTCTCACAAAGACGGAACCGGCTTTGGCATTGAAAACACCAAGAAACGCTTGAGCCTTATCTTTGGTGAGCTCTCTAAATTCGAGATCAAGAATGAAAACAGCACGTCGGTGCTTTGTAAGTTGACGATACCCGCTTATGACGGCAAAAATTTTCCCTAACAACACAAATACCCCTCACGCATGAAGGCAATAATTGTAGACGATGAACGACTCGCCAGAAAGGAGCTGGCCTCCCTACTGGAGAACCATCCGGAAATAGAAATCCTTGATGAAGCCGCCAATGCGGATGAAGCGATCGAGAAAATTGATCAACAAAGCCCAGACGTGATTTTTTTAGATATTCAGATGCCAGGTAAAACGGGATTTGAGCTGTTGGAAAGCCTGGAGCGAGTGCCTCAGGTGGTCTTTACGACAGCCTACGATGAGTTTGCGTTGAAAGCATTTGACTTCAACGCACTGGACTACCTCTTGAAGCCAATTCAACCAGATAGGCTGGCTGAAAGTATTAGTAAGATCAAATCGAAACTACCCAACAAGAAAAATGGGGGGAGCAAAAAATTGGGTGCGGAAGACCAGGTATTTGTCAAGGACGGAGATAAATGCTGGTTTGTAAAATTGGAGGATGTTCGACTTTTTGAGTCGGACGGCAACTACATCAAAGTCTACTTTGATAAGTTCAAACCGATGATTCACAAATCGCTGAATGCCCTTGATGAGCGCCTCGACGATCGCAGCTTTTTTCGTGCAAGTAGGAAACACATAATCAATCTTGGATGGGTTGAATCAATCGATACCTGGTTCAATGGCGGGCTATTGGTTCAATTAAAAGGGGGAGAAAAAATAGAAGTAAGTCGCAGGCAGTCTGCCAGGTTCAGAGAAATGATGAGTCT
>CAZQJU010000077.1:0-16490 GCA_964593185.1 uncultured Roseivirgaceae bacterium | reverse complement strand
TTTTACCATTCTTTTCAAATCCTTTCTTGTATACAATCGAGATGGGAACCTCTACACCGTCACGGACTTTAGCCCATAATCTTTCCGTCACATAGTCGTCCGGATTATGGCCTCCTACTACTTCCTGCTGTTTCATCAGGGTTTTCTCCTTTGTGTCCATATTGTAATCGTACGTGGAGTTTGGTGTAGTCATGGAAGTATATCCGTATCGTAGTGTGGTTGTGTTAAACTCCGCATTGGTGGAGATGTACGCGTTGTAGGCAGGCTCACCAAAATCAAGGTAATGTTCATCACCGGTAGACTGGTTAATGATACGGAGATTCGTAAGGCCATTTTTGCGCTCATCTACTACCATGTGGTTGTTGAATAACTCTAATCCCTCCAGTAGTACATCGTCTCTGTGCGCAATAACCTCTTTCCAGTTTGCCTCGGCAGTATTGTCTTCAGACACCTCCATAAGCTTAAAATTTGGAGCATCTCTGTTGGTCATCACGTAAAATTTATCACCGAAGTGTGAAATGCTATATTCGTGTTTTGATGGATCACGTGGAATAAACTGCGTGAATTGGCCATCTGGATTGTCTGCTTTTAAAATCCGGTAATCACTTACCAATGTGCTTGAATTACCGATGACAATATATTCGTCCGATTTCGTCTTGTACACATAGGTGTAGAAGGTATCATCGGTCTCATGATAAACCATGACGTCCTGATCGGCGCTGTCCCCGATTTTATGCTTGTAGATTTTTTCGGGTAGTAAGGTAACTGGATGTTTGGTCCCGTAATAGAAGGTCTTGTTATCATTGGCCCAGGCACCTCCACCGTAGGTATTTTCTATCTTGTCCTCTAGGAATTCACCCGTTTCCAGATTTTTAAACCGGATGGTGTAGATTCTTCTGCTTAAGGTGTCTTCTGCTATGGCCAAGATCTTGTTATCCATCGTCACACCAGCAGGGTATGCGGCGTAGTAGCCAAAACCTTCAGCCATTTCGTTGACATTCATCAGGATCTCCTCAGCTGCATCAAGCGAACCCAGTTTTCGACAATAGATTGGATATTCACCTCCTTCTTCATATCTGCTGTAATACCAATAGCCATTGGAAAAGTAGGGTACTGATTCGTCTGTTTTCTTGATACGACCAACGATTTCATCGTACAGCTTGGTCTGCAGATCTTCGGTATGCGACATGACCGTTTTAGTGTAGTCATTCTCTGCGGTTAGGTAATCGAGTACTTCCTGAGTATGAGTATCAGGCGTTTCCGCGTTCTTCTGCTCGTCCGTAAGTCTCATCCAGAAATAGGGATCAACGCGTGTTTGTCCGTGTTCTTGTAGAACCGTATCAGCTTTGTTTGCCACAGGGGCATCAGGTCTATTCATTTTGCGTGTTTCTGCTTCGTTGCTTGAGGAACTAGAACACGATACCAAGAAAATGATTCCCAGGATCGCACTCAATACTTTGACTTTTTTCATGTTTAATGATTTGAACAGTGAAGTTGTTTAAACCAGGAAAGGAATACAAGTTTATTTTTTGAACGGAGTATTTCTTATTTCTTGAACATAGGGCTGACAACCAACTCTTTTGATCCAGCAGTATACTGGTAGAATCCTTCCCCGGTCTTCGCCCCGAGATACCCTGCAGTCACCATGTTGACAAGTAGGGGGCAAGGTGCGTATTTCGGATTCCCAAAGCCATCTTGTAACACGTTAAGAATTGAAAGACAGACATCCAGTCCTATAAAATCTGCGAGTTGCAAAGGTCCCATTGGGTGGGCCATACCAAGTTTCATTACCGTATCAATTTCTTCTACCCCCGCAACCCCTTCGAAGAGTGTAATGATGGCCTCATTGATCATTGGCATTAGGATCTTGTTGGCAACAAATCCAGGGTAGTCATTCACCTCAACAGGAACTTTGCTGAGGTTTTTGCTGAGTTCCATGATGGCACCAGTAGTCTCATTCGACGTTGCATAGCCCCGGATTACCTCAATGAGTTTCATCACGGGCACAGGATTCATGAAGTGCATCCCAATGACTTTGTCAGGACGTTCCGTGGCTGCTGCTATCTTGGTTATGGAAATGGAAGAGGTATTTGTAGCTAGGATAGCTTTCGCGGGTGCATTGGCATCCATGGCTTGGAAAATCTTGAGCTTTGTTTCGACGTTTTCGGTTGCTGCCTCTACCACTAAGTCTGCATCTTTAACGCCATCAGCGGTATCCGAATAGGTTTTTATATTGGCAAGGGCTGTCTGCTTAACATCTTCCGAAATTTTCTCTTTCTGTACTTGACGATCCAGGTTCTTTTCGATGGTAGCCAATGCTTTATCCAAAGCAGCTTCTGAAATATCAACTAAAGCAACCTGGTAGCCGTGCTGCGCGAAGACATGCGCAATACCATTTCCCATGGTGCCGCTACCGATGACGGATATGTTTTTCATTTGGGGGTCTGTTGTTAATGTGGATAATGTAGAAAAAGAAAGTGCCTTGAATCGTTACTTTATGCACTGGGCTGCTTAGGAAACAGCTTGTACTTTAACTCACGATTCAAGACACTAAGGAAATATTATGCTTGTTTGTCGATGCAATTAAGATCTTCAAAGGCAAGTTTTAATCGATCAATCAGCGACTTTTCAGCCTCACGAATCCAAACCCGAGGGTCATACTTCTTCTTGTTAGGTGAATCTGGACCTTCAGGATTTCCGATCTGTCCCTGTAGGTAACCTTCATTTGCTTGGTAATAACCTCTCACACCGTCCCAGTAAGCCCATTGTAGATCGGTATCGATATTCATCTTGATGGCACCGTAGCCAATGGCTTCTCTGATTTCCTCTCTGGTAGAGCCTGATCCTCCATGGAAAACGAAATTCACCGGATTGGTTCCTGTGCTGTGCTTTTCCTGAATGTGATCTTGCGAATTTTTCAAGATCTTAGGAGTAAGCTTCACATTTCCGGGCTTGTACACCCCATGCACGTTGCCAAAGGCGGCAGCAACAGTGAAATTATCACTTACTGCTTTCAATTGCTCATATGCATACGCTACCTCTTCAGGTTGCGTATAAAGCAGTGAATTGTCCACATCGGTGTTGTCTACACCGTCTTCTTCACCTCCTGTTACCCCAAGTTCAATCTCCAGGGTCATACCCATCTTAGCCATGCGCTTGAAATATTCTACACAGGTTCCAATATTTTCTTCAATCGGTTCTTCGGACAGATCCAGCATATGTGATGAGTACAATGATCTCCCTGTTTGCTCAAAATGCTTTTCGTTTGCATCAAGTAGTCCGTCGATCCAAGGGAGAAGCTTCTTTGCTGCATGGTCCGTGTGAAGGACAACGGTCACTCCATAGGCTTCCGCCATCTGGTGAACGTGATGTGCACCTGCGATACCACCAGCAATGGCTGCAGCTTGACCCTCATTTGAAAGTCCTTTTCCTGCCATGAATGCTGCACCTCCGTTGGAAAACTGAATCATGACCGGAGAGTTTACTTCTCTGGCAGTTTCTAATACGGCATTTACGTTACTTGAGCTTGTAACGTTTACTGCAGGAAGCGCAAAATCATGTTCGTTTGCATAATTGAGAAGGTCAGTAACCTCTTGTCCTGTGAGTACCCCAGGTCTGAATTTCATTCTAGTTATGTTTAGTGTTTCAGTATGATTAAAACACAAATATAGCCTTAGATGTAGAGAATTTTACCGTATGCTAGGCATGAAGGATTAGCGAGCTATCGATCTGAGGATCAGAGTCAATAAGCTTCGGTTCCTCCTTTTCCCAATTGAGTGACACAACGGCGAATAGGCTTACGATGTAAAGAAGTTTGATTAGGATTTTCCACTTCATATGCCCTTAGACACAAGAGCCCCTTTAAAGGTTTAAAACCCCGGGGAATTTTTTGAAATGATAACGATAATGAACAACAGTAACAGGAAGCGTGGCTTGCTCTTTCGCATAGCCACGCTTCCACTTATTACTTATCCAACTCTTTTTTAGCAGCAAAGTAGTAGAGCAAAAAACCAACAGCAATACAAATTCCTTCGATACCCCAAGCCATGGCATCTTCTCCATCCAAATTCATTGAGTCGATTATGACAAGACCAAGGCCTGCAAACAAAATGATGAGTCCCCATTTTAAGGAGCTTTGTTTGCCGGATTCATTTTTAAATAGCCTGGTGGCATCATCGTTCACCATATTTTTATCAATCAATTTTTTCTTTATTGAATAGTTGGTGAGGATGGAAACAAATAGAACAACAGAACCGAAAACGGAGATGATGGCGACAATTGGGATTAAATTACTCATAGTTCTTAATTTATGGTTTTTAACATTTTCAAAGGGGTAGACAGCAAGGAAGGATGGAAATGTTGCAGGTCGCAAAAATATTTTTTTTAGTTGCAACATTTGGCAAAGCTTTACTGACCAATGTACTAAATGGATGAACAGCAACTTGTAAAACAAGTCCTCTCGGGAAGTGACGCAGCCTTGAAACTACTCATTGAGAGGTATGAACGGCTGGTTGTTCATATGGTGACGCGTGTAATTGACGTGACCATGGATCGAGAAGAAGTGTGTCAGGATGTTTTTATCAAAGTCTATGAAAAACTGAGTACGTTCAATTTTGAATCGAAATTATCTACCTGGATAGCTACGATCGCCTATCGCCACGCCGTCAATTTTGCGAAGAAGAAAAAAATGGAGCAGGTGGATCTGGATTCCATCACCTTCAAAATTGGGGTGGAAGAGAACCTTGCTGAACAAAACGATATGACAAATTTCATTCATTCGCTAGTTGATCAGCTACCTGTTACGTATAAGACCGTACTAACGCTCTTCTACTTGGACGGCTTTAGTTATCCGGAGATTGTTGAGACGACAGGGATGCCTGAGGGAACGGTGAAAAACTATATTCATCGGGCAAGAATTAAACTCAAGGACCTGGTAGAAGCGCATGCAAAAAAAGAGATTGCCTTGATGTGAAAGAAAGACCATAAGAGAATGAGAATAGGGGAATGGAATGTATCTTTAGCTAGTGGCTTCTTTTCTCCTGAGCATAGACATAACGACCAAAACAAATGAAAAAAAATATTGATCAAATTGTAGAAGAAGCACTTCGGGCAGAGCCAATTGTTCAGCTCAGCAGTGACTTTAAGTATAAAACACTTAAAGCCATTCGAAAAGTCGAATCCAGAGCACAAAAAAGACTTTACTTTTTGATCGGATTTGGGAGCTTTTTGATGGTGCTGATGGGTCTAACCACCATTGCTGTCTTCATTCCTGAACTTTTGGATGTTAGCAAATTCACCTCTGGTCAAGGCGTCGATTCCCTAGTGCCGATTGCGATTTTAATTGGAATTATGCTGGTGATAATCCAATTTTTGGATAAAAGGCTCATTAAGGATCGGTACCTTTCTCACTAAAGAAAGGGTGCATCAATAGGTTCCCATAGCTCTATTTTACGTCCTTCAGGATCCATGACCCAACCAAATTTCCCGTATTCATACGTCTCTATTTCTCCTATCACCTCAACGCCTTCCTTCTTTAATTCCTCAAGCAATTCCTCAAGGTTTTCGACGCGGTAGTTAAACATGTACTCCTTCTTGCTTGGCTGGTAGTAGTCTGTGTCGTGTGCAAAGGGACTCCATGCAGTAGTACACACCTTTTCCTTATCGTCGTGATCTCTCCATTTGAAAAGACCTCCGTATTGGTCGGTTTGTATTCCCAGATGTTTTCCGTACCATTCTTTCATTTTGGCGACATCATTACATTTGAAAAAGATGCCCCCAATTCCAGTCACTCGATTTTTCATAAGTGTTTTTTGTTTGAATCAAATAACAAGTAAAGAAACGGAAGCAACAAATGGCCAAACCAAAAATCACCCAAAAGGATGAGCTTTCCGCGGCATATTTATCCATTTTCGTAGTTGGAAAAGGAATGTTGATTGTTTGGTTTGATCTTTGCATTCCAACCACTGATCAAAAATCAACTATTTTTAAAATCAATCTTTCGCATCTTGCGTTATTACAGATAATTATTAAGTGGAATATATGAATAAGCTGTTGCTGATTGTCGGGTTCGTTATCCTGACATCCTTTGGATTGTCTTCGGAGTATGGTGCAAACATCCAAAATCTGTGGGAAGGGGATTCACTGAAAGTTCTTGAACCAAAAGAAGAGCATCCTAGCGAAGCGTACGTGATTACAAACCTTCTGAAGCGACTGCACTACCGAAAGCTTGAGCTTTCTGATTCCATCTCATCTGCGATTTTCACACGCTACTTCGAGTCCCTCGATCCAAATAAGGCGGACTTTTATGGTTCTGACATTGCTAAGTTTGAGAGCGAACGATTTAAGCTGGACGATCAGATTCCAGAAGGGGAATTACAGTTTGCGTACGATGTCTTCACCGTTTACCGGCAACGTGCTCTTGAACGCATCGATTATGCGTTTGAACTCTTAGATGAAGGTTTTGATTTTTCAAAGGACGAGGAATACGATTTCGACCGAGAGAATTCTACTTACCCAACGAACGAGCAAGAAAAAAAGGAGATCTGGAGAAAGATTATCAAGAACCAGGCGTTGAGCTATAAGCTTGCAGGAAGAGAATGGGAGGACATCAAAAAGAGCTTAAATAGACGCTATCAACGGATTCAGAAAGCGATTTATCAATACAATAGCGAGGATGTTTTTCAAAGCTACATGAATGCCTACACCAACGCTTATGACCCTCATACGGACTACTTCTCCCCGCCTGATGCGGAGAATTTTCAAATTGAGATGGGGTTATCTCTGGAAGGAATAGGAGCCAGGCTTACACAGAATCTGGACTATACGGAAGTGGCAGAGATCATAGCGGGTGGGCCCGCCTATAAGAGTAAAAGCATCCAAAAAGACGACAAGATTATTGCTGTAGCACAAGGAGATGAGGGTGAGTTTATCGATGTGATCGGTTGGAGGTTAGATGACGTGGTTGCCAAGATCCGAGGTCCCAAAGGCTCTGTGGTACGTTTGGCATTGCTCAAAAGTGAAAAAGGGGTGAACGCTTTGCCAGACACTTTACGTTTGGTTCGAGATAAGATTAAATTGGAAGACCAGGCAGCAAAAGCTGAGATGATTCCGATCACCGAAGGAAATACGACCTACAACCTTGGCGTCATTACGGTTCCAAGTTTTTACCTGAGTTTTGAAGACATGCGTGCTGGGAATGAAGACTATCGAAGCACAACCAGAGATGTGCGAAAACTGATTGAAGAACTTGAGACCCAAGGAATGGACGGGCTAATGATTGATCTACGCTTCAATGGAGGAGGAGCCTTACAAGAAGCAATCGAACTCACAGGGCTTTTTATTCCTGATGGCCCTGTGGTGCAAGTCCGAAACTACAACGGTCGAACCGATGTATATGACGATGAAGACAGAGGAGAAACATTTTATGATGGTCCGCTGGCAGTGTTGGTCAATCGAGGCAGTGCTTCTGCATCTGAGATTTTCTCAGGCGCAATTCAAGATTATAAACGCGGCGTTGTGTTGGGTGAGAGCACCTTTGGAAAAGGTACAGTCCAAAACATTTTGGAGCTCGAGCCGCAGGTACTTAGGAATCTGGATTATTCCATCAATCAAAATTTGATGGCAGGGAATCAAGCCAAGGTAGATGATTTGGTGGCCATAAAAGAACTTTTAAAGGAAACCAATCTTGGTCAAGTGAAGATGACCTTGGCAAAGTTTTATCGTGTTTCAGGTAGTAGTAACCAACGAGTAGGCATTGCTCCAGATATTCAGTTTCCATCATTGTATTCTGCTGAAGACTTTGGCGAGGCCAGTAGAGAGAATGCCTTGCCGTGGGATGAAATAAGGAGTGCGGATTTCACACCAACAAACAATATTTCAGAGGAGCTGCTCGACCATCTAAGTGATCTCTATTTAGCGGATTTGAATACGGACCCGGATTTAAAGAAACTTGTGGAAGATATCGAAGAAGCAAAGAAAAATAGGGAACGAACCTCCATATCCCTCAATTTGGAAACCCGGCAATCGGTACAAAACAGTACGGATTTGGAGACCGACGTTGAGGAAAGTGAAGTCACTGGTGAAGGTGACGACGAAATCAACGAGAAACTCAAAAATGATCCATATCTGAAGGAGGGATTACGCCTTTTAGCTGCCATGAAAAAATTTAAGTTGGGATAGGCAACCATTCTCACTTTTACACATCTTTAAAGATAAAAGCGTATCATGAAGCAACTTTTGACAGCATTCCTTGTATCCTTTTCTCTTGGGCTGACCGCTCAAAACGTCATGGCGAAGGCCGAACTTGAAGCCGAGAATGTAGACGAGGTTAGAGTAGATGGTTCTTTCGTTGACGTCTATGTCAAAAAGGGAGACAGAGTTTATTTCTCTGGCATCATTGAAGGCAATGGTGATGATGATGATTATCGGTTTGATGCTGATATTGTGGGCTCTAGTTTGGTCATTAAGGTTATTTCCGCTAACAGTTCATACAATTGGAAAAACAGGCGTATCACGAAGGCAAGGATCGACATTACCGTCACGGAAGGTATTGAACTGGATATCGACAATTCTTCGGGTGATATAAATGTAGCGAATCTCAGAGCGGCGGAGTCAAAGATCGAAGCAAGTAGTGGCGATGTGACGCTCCGGAGCGTAATCGCAAACTTAGAAGTGGAAACTTCTAGTGGTGATATTGACATTGACGGGTTGATTGGTGATTCAAGGATTGAGTCTACAAGCGGAGACCAAACCCTGTATGACATAAAAGGAAACATCAAAACACAGGCCAGCTCAGGAGACATTACGGTATCCAAATTTGATGGATCTATTGACTTAGAAGCCACATCCGGTGATATTGATATCAGAGGAGGAGAAGGAACAGTTGAGGCTCGTACCACTTCAGGAGAAGTGGAAGGTAGAGATATACTACTTACCGGAGATTCCTACTTTGATGCAACCTCAGGAGATATTGATGTGAATTTTGATAATGATCTGAGTGAATTGAGTTTTGATTTAAGGACATCGTCAGGAGACTTGGAGGTCGGAAGTCGTTCAGCGGAAAAGCGCTTGATGATTGACCGTGGTGGGATTAAGGTAAGCGGTGTAACGTCCAGTGGTGATCAAGAATACGACTAACAAAAAAATTGATAACAGGTAAGGGTAGCAAGTGCTACCCTTTTTTGTTTTATACCATTCAAATCAACATTTTTGTCGACACCTAACTAAACAACACGAACTTAACCTCATGGAAAAACCTTACATTGATTCGAATACGAGTCTTCCGGAAATCACGGTCAAAGCGGTCGTCCTGGGAGCCATTCTCTCCATTGTTCTATCAGCTGCAAATGCTTATTTCGGATTATTTGCCGGTCTTACCGTTTCTGCATCAATTCCTGCGGCGGTTATTTCAATGGCGCTTCTTAAGGTTTTTAAGAATTCCAATATTCTCGAAAACAACCTGGTACAAACAGCCGCCTCAGCAGGTGAGTCTCTTGCGGCTGGGGTCATTTTTACCATACCGGCCTTGGTTATCATGGGGTATTGGGAAGCGTTTAACTATTGGGAAACGGTAACGATAGCCCTCTGTGGGGGTGTTTTGGGTGTGCTATTTACCATACCCCTACGAAAGGCACTGATTGTTGAGGAGAATTTAAAGTTCCCGGAAGGCGTAGCAACGGCCGAAGTGCTGAAGACAGGCGAAGAAGGAGGAAAGTCCGTAAAGTACCTGATCTGGGGTTCGGTCATTGGAGGTGTATTCAAGATGGGAGATGCTGCACTGAATCTTTGGGAAGGAACCTGGGAGCGGGCGACGCTGATGAACGAGAAGATTTATGCCTACTTTGGTTTGAACTTGTCACCGGCTCTGGTAGCCGTCGGCTATATCGTCGGACTCAATATCTCCTTCCTTGTATTCCTGGGAGGTGCCATTAGTTGGTTTATTGCCATTCCAGCTTACATCGCAATCAATGGGGGTCAAGAGGGTATGGATGCGGTAACCTTAGGAGGAAACATTTGGAATTCCCAAATCAGGTATTTAGGCGTTGGTGCAATGGTCGTAGGAGGGCTATGGGCATTGCTTAGTCTGGCAGGTTCCCTTGGCACGGCCTTTAAGGCCGGAGTTGCAGCTTTTAAGAAAGGAGGGGAGTCGATGAAGGATCAAATCCGTACAGAGATGGATACACCGATGTCGTGGGTTTTGATTGGGATTGGTGTTCTTGTGGTTCCGATCTTTTTCATCTATCAAAATGCGATTAGTGACGTTCCAATTACCATCACCATGACGCTCATTATGGTGATAGCGGGTTTTCTTTTTGCTGCGGTTGCTGGTTACATGGCAGGGCTGGTCGGAAGCTCAAACAATCCAATATCAGGCGTTACCATTGCGACCATTCTGTCTGCTTCTTTGTTGCTTTTTACCTTGATGGGCACGGGAAATGAGCTCGCAGGTGCCGCTGCCGCAATCTTAATCGGTGGGGTAGTTTGTTGCGCCGCAGCGATCGCTGGTGATAATATGCAAGACCTAAAAGCCGGTCACATTTTGGGAGCCACGCCCTACAAACAGCAGATTATGCAAATGGTGGGCGTTGTAGCTGGTGCGGTTGCCATACCATTGGTGTTAAATTCTTTGTTAGTGGCATACGGGATGGGAGCTCCCACTGCTGAACAACCTGATTCATTAACTGCACCACAGGCCACCTTAATGCAAAGCGTGGCACAAGGAATCTTTGGGGGCGGCTTACCCTGGAACATGGTCTACATAGGAGCAGGTATCGGAACGATCATTATCGCTATTGATCAATACCTCAAATCAAGAGGTTCTGAATTTCGTATGCCTGTTCTTGCCGTCGCGGTTGGTTTGTATCTGCCTTTCGAGCTAGACTCCTCAATCTTTATCGGTGGCGTCTTGGCTTGGTTACTAACCAAAAAGACGAAAGGCTCAAAGAACCAAGAAAAGTCCGGTAACGCTGGTTTGCTTTTGGCCTCCGGTCTTATCACCGGCGAGGCCTTGATGGGAATCTTCATCGCGATCGCCATTGCAGCCTTCGGATTTGAAAAATTAGAAGGGTACGATGCTCCATTTATCTACGAGAATATTGGTCTGGTCATCTTGTTGGGAATCCTTGCTTTCATTTACAGGCAAGTGGTCAACGTCTCCAAGGAAGACTTATAGAACGTTCGTTATCGAACAATTAAGTGTACACCAGGCTTCACATTATGGGCTAAGGTCTGGTGTATATTTTTGATAATCAGCGATTTAATGCTGTTGGCACGATTTTCATTCAGTGTTTTGTAACCAAAACCTTGTCCCATGTTACGAAACTACTTCAAGACCGCACTACGAAATCTCTCCCGAAACCGTGTATATGCATTCCTAAACGTTCTGGGTTTGGCCCTGGGCATTGGATGCGCGCTGGTGATTTTCAAGGTTATCACATTTGAAAAAAGTTTTGATACCCATCATCAACACTACGACAATATCTATCGAATGGTCGGAGAAAGCATCCGGCCGAATTCTGTAGATAAGGGAATGGGGACCCCACACCCACTAGGCCCGGCCTTAAGGGCCGACTATCCGGAGGTGAAGAAGGTGGTTCGAACACATGAATTTGGGTGGGCGCAGATTGACATCGGAAGCGGCGAAGAAAAAGAGAAATTCATTGTACAAGGGAAGACGTGCTTTGTTGAGAATAGCTATTTTGAAATGTTTGACGTAGAGCTGGTCACGGGAGATCTTTCAACTGCACTGACGGAACCCAATACCGCAGTGATCTCTACTTCATTAGCCAGACAATTCTTTGACTTGGATGAAGGTGACGAGGAAGAAGCCATGGGTAAGGTACTCGGTCTTGGACCGGTAAGAGACTTCAAAGTCGTCGCCATCATTCAAGATCCACCTGAAACTACAAATTTCCCTTTTCAATTGCTTCTTGACTACGAAAGTCAAGATCACCAAGACATTAACCCCTATTATGACGAGGGTATTCAGTGGAACTCTACAAGCTCTAATACCAATACATGGATTTTGACAGGTGCTGGCTTCGATCCCGCGCGGTTCGATGAGAAAATGGTCGAATTAGTGACCAAATACTATTCAGAGGATGCTGCCACAAAACGTTTTTTCAAAGCCCAGGCACTATCCGCGATTCATCACGATGATGAATACGGCAACTATTCCTATTCCACGACCAACGAGGTCATCATTGCACTGGCATTCGTGGCGCTTTTTCTGGTGGTAACGGCTTGCATCAATTTCATCAACCTCGCCACAGCCCAAGCGGCCAACCGGTCCAAGGAAATTGGTATTAGAAAAGCCATTGGCGGCTATAAAGTCCAGCTGATTGTGCAGTTTTTCACCGAGATTTTCATGATTACGCTTGTTGCTCTGGTGTCTTCACTTGCGATAGCGGAGTTTTTCTTTCAATACTTGGAAGACGTGATTGGGACCAAATTGGCATTGGGTCTGCTATCGGATTGGCAGACGATTGGGTTTTTGACGATTATCTTGTTTGCCGTCACCTTACTTGCCGGTTCGTATCCTTCATTACTCCTTTCAAAGATGAATACGGTCATGGCGTTAAAAAATAAGGTTACCGCCAAGAATAGCTCAGGAGGGTTGAATGTTCGAAAAGCACTGGTAGTCACCCAGTTTACCATTTCTCAGTTCTTGATCATTGGTACAGTCATTATAACCGCTCAAATGGATTTCTTCTTGACGAAGGATTTAGGCTTCGAAAAAGAAGCCATCATTAAAACATATTTGCCGGAGCGGAACGAAACCAAGAACGCCTTGCTACGCAATCAGCTCATGGCGAAGCCGGAGATTCAGAATGTAACGTATGCGATTAGTTCACCTACAGGTAATTCAGATACCAATTCCAACTTCAATTATGCTCCGTTGAATTCGGAGGACGACTATCATGCAAACTACAAATGTGTAGATGAGCACTACGTGGATTTTTATGGGTTGGAAATACTTGCAGGCAGGAACATCCAAAAGTCAGACAGTGCCAATTTTGTAGTGGTCAATCAAAAAGTAGCTAATCTGATGGGATTTGAAGGTCGTTACAGTGAGATTGTAGGTGAGCGACTTTCCTCAGGTTGGGGCATGAACTTGAAGATCATTGGAGTAGTAAACGACTTTCATTCTCAAAGTCTAAGTGAGGAAATGCAGTATGTTTTTCTGCTCAAGGTGCCATCGGTTTTTTACGAGTTGGCAGTAAAGACCGCAGATGGAGCCGATGTTCGAAATGCAGTTACCGCTTTAGAAGACGCTTGGGAAAAGGTATACCCTGAGTATGTAATCGATTGGTCATTTTTTGATGAAGATTTAGCACGATCGTACGAGCAGGAGCAAAACATCGCATCACTGATGAACACCTTTTCACTTGTATCCATTATCATCGGCTGTCTTGGCTTGTACGGACTAATCGCATTTATTGCTTCGAATCGTACCAAGGAGGTGGGAATACGAAAAGTACTGGGGGCTTCAGTGATGGGAATCATTGGATCTTTTTCCAAGGAAATTTTACTCCTTATCCTCATTTCTTTTGCGGTTGCTACTCCGTTGTCTTACTTTCTGTTGAATGGTTGGCTAGACAACTATCAATTTAGGATTGCCATTGGCGTCGAGATCTTCGTAGTTGCATTTGTGATGACAATGCTCATCGCCGGTGTCACGATAAGTTATAAAACCATTTCTACCGCGCTGATAAATCCGGCAAGAACCTTGAAAGATGAATAATTATTCATTGGGGTAATCGTTAATTTGGTATCGATTTTGATACTATAGTAATCTCACAACAATTACCAAGATGAAAATAAAAAACGTTTTACTAGGATCTGCCTTTGGACTTTTACTCTTACTGTTTTCATGTAGCGAAGATGAAAACGATGCGCCGGTAGCAAGCGATGCGTTCTTCATAGTCCCTGAAGATGCTTCCATTGGAACTGTGATTGGTACAATCACGGCTACCGACCAACAAGGAGACGCTCTTACCTATGTAATTACCTCTGGAAACGAAGCCAATGTCTTTGAGTTTGGTGAGGAAGGAGCGCTCAGAACCCGGGCAATGATGGATTTTGAGACTACTCCATCGTATGAGCTGGTTGTTGTCATAAGTGATGGCTCAAACAGTACTGAGATATCTGTTAGGATCGATGTAACCGATGTGGATGAAGGGACGGGCAATAATGGTGGTGAGGTAACAATCGAAGGTATTACCTACAATTTAGTAGATGGTTTGATTGATGACTTTGGAGGAGATGGTACCCATTACAATTACGATTTTATTTTAGTCGATGATGCCATATTGCTGGATGAGGACGATGATTTTATTCCAGGCGAAGAGACAACGATCGGGATTTATGTCGAGCTGTTTTCTGCTGGAGATGCCTCCTTCGAGGCGGGTACCTTTGACTATCTTGATGAGTCAATATCTCCCAGCTTTACCCAGTCGTATTTCAATTATCTGAACATTAGCACATTTACGGAAGCCATCGGGACAAATGAAGATCCAGAAGCCGATGGATACTTTGTTGCGGTGGGTGGAACAGTTACCGTAGTTGAAAACTCGGAATTGAATTATACGCTTACTTATGCCATTGATGTTGCGGAAGCAGACTTCGATACAGATGAGTTAATAGCTGGTGGCGAAGAGTTCAGCTTAGCATTTAGCTACACCGGAGTATTTAAATTCATTCCGTTAGACGAAACAGCAAGAAGGACAGCAGCCCAGAAATCGAAACGCAGGTTTTTCTGAATTTGAACCCCTCGGAAGAGGAAGCTCACTGAACTTTTCAGTGAGCTTTTTTTATGTTAACGATACTACCTGTGGCGCATTGAAAATTTTGCTACTTTCGAGTTTCGGGACGTATAGTATGAGCAAAGAACAGTTTAGTAATCGCTGGGGCATTGTATTGGCAGCATTAGGCATGGCGATTGGTGCAGGTAATCTTTGGAGATTTCCCAGACTGGCTGGTCAGTATGGCGGTTCTTTCATTCTGCTGTGGATTCTATTTCTATTCATTTGGTCTATCCCATTGTTACTTTCGGAATTTGCAATAGGTAAAAAATACAAGAAAGGAGTCATTGGGTCATTTGCCCTCTTCGCCGGGAGGCGCTGTACCTGGATGGGATTCTTTATTACCATCTGTACGTTGGGTATCGCCTTCTACTACTCGGTGGTGACCGCATGGGCATTTCGCTATTTTTCACTGTCTGTCAATTACCTGTTCAACGACGTCACCCTTGCTGATACGCTTTCCAATAACCCGGAATACCTTAATGAATTCTGGGTAGGGATTTCAGGAGGTGACTGGGTAACGGTTGCGATCTACATTGGAGTCGTGTTGATTTCGGCTGTAATTCTGGTAAAAGGAGTAAAAAATGGGCTTGAAAAAGCCAATAAGTTATTGATACCCAGTCTTTTTGTGCTCTTGGTCATTATTGCCATTGTTTCACTCAACATGGAAGGCGGGATTCGAGGGCTTGAATACATGTTTGCCATCAATTGGGCTCATTTTGGAAACGCAACGATCTGGATAGAGGCCTTATCTCAATCTGCGTGGAGCACGGGGGCTGGCTGGGGTTTGATGATGACCCTATCGGCATTTTCTCGTGACAATGAAGATGTCACACTTAATACCTTTATCGGTGCTTTCGGAAATAATACGGCTTCACTGCTTGCGGGTATGGCCATCTTGCCCGCTGTTTTTGCACTTTCTGCTACCGATGCTGACGCGATCACATTTTTGCAATCCGGGAATCAGGCACTAACCTTTACGATCATTCCGATGTTGTTTGCCAATGTACCAGGCGGTGCTATCTTATCTGTGATCTTCTTCCTTGCACTAACGCTGGCTGCGTTCAGCTCGCTTTTACCCATGGTCGAACTTTTTTTGCAAAATGTTTCTGACCTTAAGGTTTCCAAAAAGCTTGCCTGGACCGTTGTCATTGTTGGTTTTATTGCCGTTGGATTTCCCTCTGCGTGGTCCCTTGACTTCTTCTCTAACCAGGATTGGGTCTGGGGTGTAGGACTAATTGTGACCGGACTTTTTATTTTGATTGGAGTGGCAATGAATAATCCAGGACGTTTCAAGGAGCAGACAATTGACATGGGTTCAGACATTATTTTCCCTACGAGTGTTTTTAAGGTAGCTGTCTTTGCCAATATTTTCATAGCGCTCTTTTTGATCTATTGGTGGCTCTCCCAAGACTACAGTGCGAAGTGGTTTAATGAAAATGGCAACTGGGACCTATTTGGCGTATACAGCAATGCATCCACGATAACGCAGTGGACGCTGGTGATACTATTGGGTTTAGCTTTGAATGGGTTTTTATACAAAAAGTTTGTAAAGGCATGAGTGGTAGTGCAATTCTCAGTATGATCCTTATTCTTACCGTCGTGGTAGGCGGGTTTATATATTTTTTAACAAAAGCGATTAAAAAAGAACGCAATGGATAAAATTGATCCTTTAAATCAAGTAGCTGA
>CAZQJU010000076.1:4074-16491 GCA_964593185.1 uncultured Roseivirgaceae bacterium | reverse complement strand
AATAATAATTGCACATGGAAGCATTTGTTAATATAGGATTATTTCTTTCTTACATCTTGATTGGTGTTTGCATTCTGGCGGCAGTATTGATGCCCCTTGCTAAGGCGTTTGGCGACCCGCAATCACTAAAGAAGATGGGAATAGGAATCGGCGGATTGGTACTTGTTTTTGTCATCTCCTATGCAGTTTCATCTGGACAAGAAATGGGAGACAAGTCCGCAACCACTGTGAAATTGGTGGGTGCAAGCCTTACGACGTTCTACATCTTAGCGGCTGTAGCTATACTAGGAATCGTATATACGGAAATTAAAAAAGCGTTTGGATAATGGCGAGGAATAAAGATAGAGGCACTCCGGAGGTGAGTTCAGGCTCTATGGCTGACATTGCCTTCTTATTGCTCATTTTCTTTTTGGTTACGACCACAATTGCAAATGACAAGGGAATATTGATGCAGCTTCCTCCTCCACCGGAAGAAGAGATTGAAATTAAGCTCCAAGAGCGGAATATTTTCAAGATTCTTGCCAACTCAAATGACCAGTTGTTGGTCGAGAATGAGCCTTATACGCAACCTGTTTCTGAGTTAAAGAATATGGTGAAAGAACATATTCTTAATTTTGGAAAAATCACGGATACTGAAGCAATTGATCTGTACAATAGCCTACCGGCTTCAATGAAGTCGCAAGCAAAGCAAAACCCAGAGTCATCAGACAGCCCTGGAGATGCAATTGTATCGTTCAAAGCGAATCGAGGAACAAGCTACGATTTGTATATCGAAGTGTTAGACAACCTTCACGCAGCATACAACGAAATCTATGCTGAACGTGTTGGATTGACCGCACAGCAGTTCCTAGAGCTTGATCAAAGCGAGGAAGTTGAGAAGAATATCTATCAACAGGCTCGCCAAGGGATTCCGAAAGCGATATCGATTGCAGAACCTGATAAATAGTAAGATATATGTCGAAGTTTAAGAAAAACTCTAAAGCATCTCAAGATATTCCGACGGCAGCATTGCCTGATATTATCTTCATGTTGCTGTTCTTCTTCATGGTGACTACCGTGATGAGAGAGCAAGAAATCTTGGTAAGACAAATTTTACCTCAGGCCTCGCAGCTTAGTAAGATTCAAAAGAAGTCACTAGTGAGCCACTTGTACATCGGAGAGCCCAAGAACATTGGGACCTATGGTGAGGAGCCTCGGATCCAAACGAATGATGTATTCGTTGAGCCTGATGAGTTGACACTTTTCGTGAATCAGGAGAAGGATAAGCTTTCTGAAGCAGAGCGTGACAGAATCACCATGGCGATGAACATTGATTCAGATGTGAAGATGGGTATTGTTTCAGATGTGGAACAGACATTGCGTAAAGCGAATGCCAGAAAGTTGCTCTACAAATCACTTAAAGGCATTGACAAATAAGAATATAACTTTTTCAAAATAGTCTTAAAGCCCTTGCGTATGTAAGGGCTTTTATTTTTTCAATGCTTCTTTCTTTTCTTCCAGCCATTCACGATAGGCTTGTTTTGCTTCATGTAAAGCTTCTTCTAATTCATCTTGCGTAGCTGCCTTTAATTTTTCGGCCTCTTTTGTAATTTTCTTTCGTTGCTTTTTTAGCATTTTAAGAGCCGCTTTTGCTTCTTGCCTTGCTTCATTTGCCATGGCCCTGGAATCTTCATCGATTTCTTGAATCTTTTTCTCTAATTCAATTTTCTCAACCTCCAGCTTTTTCAAAAGTTGATCTTTGCTAAATGGTTGGTCTTCTTGCGACGAGCTACAGGATACGCCCGCAAAGAGAAGTGTACATATTAGTAGGAGTTTCATTGGATTATTGCTTTTGCAGGATTTAAGTAGACGTCCCACTCCTGGCGATAGGATTCTGTATTCATTCGTAGAAAGGACAAATAGGTAGGTTTGGTGGGTTTCTTTTTCAGATCCATTCCCGCCTTGGTCAGCGACAAATCGCCCTTCATGGAGTTGCACTTTTTACATGCTGTCACAAGGTTGGTCCAGGTCGTCTTGCCCCCTTTGGAACGGGGGATCACATGATCCAACGTGAGATCTTTAGTTGTTCCACAATACTGACATTTCCCGCCGTCTCTTTTGAAGATGTTGTGTCGACTCAGAACCACTCCTTTGTAAGGGATATGAACATATTTGTTGATTTTTACGATAGATGGAAAGGGGAATGTCTGGGTAATAGATCTGAGTTCTTGGTTCTCCACTTTTGCGATTAGATCAGCTTTTCCCAGGAAAATCAGCATGAAGGCGCGCTGCACAGAACATATGGTAAGTGGGGAGAAGTCTTGATTAAGTACGAGTACCATTACAATTTCATCCGTTCCAGTTCCCTTTTTTGATCCTTCTGCTTGATATCATCACGTTTATCGTAGATCTTCTTACCTCTTGCCAACGCAATTTCCAATTTCGCAAAACCACGGCTGTTGATGTAAAGTCGGACAGGAACGATTGTTAGCCCTTTCTCCTCAGTTTTTGCACGAAGCTTTTCGATCTCCCGTTTTTTAAGGAGAAGCTTTCGTTCTCTGGTCATTTCGTGACTCTCAAAGCTGGCATTTGAATAAGGTGCAATATTCATTCCTTTTACGTAAGCTGCTTGATCGCGCAAAAAACAGTACGCCTCCTGTACACTGGCCTTACCTTCACGAATGGATTTAATTTCGGTGCCCTTGAGCACCATTCCAGCCTCAAACTTCTCAATAAGTTCATACTCAAATGACGCCTTGCGATTTTTGATTTGAACTGAATTTGAGAATCTTCCTTTTTCGTTACCCATGAGTTGCTAAAAATAAACCAGAACAATCAAAAAGGCATTCGCGGAAGAGGGCTATCTGCCAGGGAGCCAAAATAGGCGTTCTCAAAAAGTAAATGTCCACTTTTAGAGATCATGGCAGCATTGTCGGTGCAGTATTGAAATTCTGGAACGAAAAGCTTCCAGCCCTTCTTGCTTCCAACCTCAGCAAGTTCATCTCTTAAGCCGCGATTTGCGGAAACACCCCCTGCAATGGCAATCTGATCAATGTTTTCATGTTCTGCTGCGAGGACAAGTTTTGTGAGTAGCATATCAATGAGATGTTGTTGAATACTCGCGGCTAGATCGTGTAAGTTGTTTTGAATAAATTTCTCGTTTTTTCTAACTTCTTTTTGCAAAAAGTAAAGAATTGAAGTCTTGATGCCACTAAAGGAGTAGTCAAAATTGGGCATCTCGGTTTTGGAGAACCCAAAAGCCTCTTTGTTTCCTTTTTGCGCAAGCTTATCAATCATCGGGCCTCCAGGATAAGGCAATCCAAGGAGTTTAGCCGCTTTGTCAAACGCTTCACCGACAGCGTCGTCCTGCGTCTGTCCAAGGATCTCCATCGCCGTATAGTCAGTAACCTTGACAATTTGTGTGTGTCCACCACTTACAGTGAGACATAAGAACGGAAACGTAGGGTAGGGAGGATCAATAAAATGCGCCAGAACATGGGCCTTCATGTGATGGACCGGAATGATCGGTATGTCCAAAGAAGCAGCCATTGCTTTTGCAAAACTTGACCCCACGAGAAGTGCGCCAAGGAGACCTGGACCCCTGGTGTAAGCAATCGCATCTAAATCTGAGGCAGCTATTTTGGCGTTTTTTAGAACAAAGTCAACCAATGGCACGATATTTCTATGGTGTTCGCGCGAAGCGAGTTCAGGAACAACTCCTCCATACTGCGAATGGATCTCTTGTCCTGCAATCTCATTATTGATTACTTTGCCGTTAATACATACGGAGGCAGAAGTTTCGTCGCAAGAAGATTCAATGCCCAGTATAGCTGCCATCTTGTTTTTTGAAGGATAAGTCTACGATATCGAATTCCAAGAGATTCTCTAAGAAGCTAATTTCAGGCATATTTTTTTATTGCTCACTACTGTTTTTGGTTTTTCTTTTTTTGCTGCAGTTGGGGGTTGTCCAGACGTTTTTAGCGGACAAAGTACTGGCTTCAATTTCCACCAAAACAAACCACGAAATCTCCATTCAAAAAGTGAATATCACCTGGCTTGACAGGGCTACTTTAGAAGACCTCGTCATCCTGGATTCTCACCAAGACACGATGATCTACATGCATAAACTGCGTGTCAATTATGAGATACTTGATTTGCTACAGCAAGACTTTTTGAAGTTTGAAGAAATCAGCTCAGAGCATGCGGTACTCAACCTGACCCGTTATGATTCACTTTCAAAGCTCAATTTGTCCGAATTTGTTTTATCCTTTAAAAACGATGCCACAGCAAAGAAGAACGCCAGGAAAGTAGGTGTCGAAAGTATTGTTGTAGAGAAACTTATGTTCAATCTAAATGATTTGAGCAAAGAGAGAAGGACGGGTCGGACAGACTTTAATCATTTGACTTTTGAAGTTCCGTCCATTGTTTTGGAAGAATTTAGATTGGCTTCGGACACCGTGATGGGGAATCTTATCCGCTTTTCCGGGATCGAGACCAACTCTTCCCTGGAAATAAAAGCATTTTCTTCTCGATTTCGATTGTCCAATAGCGCCTTAAGCTTGGATGATCTGGATTTTCAGACCCCTTATAGCTTGGTACAGGATAGCATTGAACTTTTCTACAATGGTCTGGACGATCTGGGCAGCTTTGTGGATAGTGTTTCCTTTGTAATGCATTTTACGAACTCCACCATCTCACATCGAGATATCAAGTTGATAACCGGAGTTGATGAGCTACAATCAGATATTTCGCTAAATGGCATCTTTTGGGGTACAGTTGGAGATTTTAACATTGAAGATGCCAGGATAGGACTTGGCAGGAATACCTATCTCCAGGGAGGGCTTAGCTGCTTCGGACTTCCTGACCGCGATAAAACATTCCTTTTAGCAGATATTTTAGATTCACATCTGGAACCTGACGATTTAGAGCCGTACATCGGAGCATTTACAGATAACCTCCGACAAATGGGCAGAATTGATTTTACAGGAAGCTTTGCTGGTTTTCTAAACGATTTTGTGGCAAAGGGAGATTTTTACACGGATCAGGGTTCCGTCCATTCTGATATCAACCTTAAAATACCGGACGATCCGAACTACATGTCATACAGGGGCAACATTGAGTTGGATGAGCTGAATGTTGGATCTTTCTTTAAAAACAATATCGTTCAAAAGGTCAACTTAGCGGCATCCATTACAGGAAGTGGGATCACGCCTTACAATGCAGATTTTGATTTAAATGCTCTGGTAACGAACAGCAACTTGAACAACTATGTTTATGACAGCGTATATCTGAATGGGCATTTTCAGAACAGTTTTTTTAGAAGCAAGATTGAGGTAAAAGATGCCAATTGCAACCTTAAAGGATCCGCCGAGCTGGATATGAGAGACGGGAGAGAATTTGCTGATGTTGACATTGTGATTGAAAACATACTGACCGATACCCTAAACCTGACCCCCTTTAAGTTAGCAGGGAAGGGCCACATCGACCTCGTTCTTAACAATTTTGCGTACGATGACTTTGAAGGAGAGCTGAAAATGGATTCGATGTTGGTCGCGTTGGAATCTAGCGTAGTACCCTTAGATTCCGTTCGTATCTCATCACGATTTGCAGAGGATAGCACTAGACAAATTTCCCTCTCGGTACCGGGGCTTAACGCCGATGTCTCTGGAGAGTTTTTAATCTCTGATCTGATCCGTGACATCCCCCTCTTAGTCAATGGTTTTAGCAGGAGGCTATTTTTGACCGATCAACCAGTAGCAGATTCTTCATTGCAATCCATGCAAGACTCGCATAGCAAGATCAATGCCGTCGTTGAGTTGACGGATGTTCAGCCCTACTTGGACTCGCTTGCCATTCCTTTGAAACTTTCTCGGGGTTCTTTCGCCGAACTTTCCTATCGAAACAGTAAGTCTTCACACCTGACATTTTATTACGAGGCGGATTCCGTATCGATTTATGGGAACAAGATCATTCATCCGGTTCTTGAGGTCAATGGATCTACCAATACGAATCTCGAACACATATTGACCAATTTTATTTTTAGATCTTCAAGTCAACAAATACAGGGAATACCCGGGACTGAGTCCATGTTGTTGGAGGGAGTCTGGTACGATAATGCCATAAGGCTTAGCACATTAGTCGCTCAGCCGAGTTCGTCGTCAGATGTTCGATTAGAGAGCCAACTTTTAATTTCTAAGGATTCAATGGTTTTCAATGTATTACCATCAGATATTGTCTTGTTAAACGATGCGTGGGAATTTAACCCAGCGAACACCATTGTTTTTAAGGCCAATCAAACAAGAATACAGTACCTGGAAATCTTTGATCAAAGTGAGTCTATTCGGTTGTCAGGTACCCTAGCTCAACAAGATTCCTCTCGCATTGAAGTGCTGGTGGAAGATCTTAATATGGATAAAGTCAACCTTTTTTCAGAAAGTCCTGTCGAAGGCTTCCTGAACGGGAATTTTGATGTTTTCCGAGGAGAGCAAACGGAATCAGCCCAGTTCGAAGGAGGATTCTTCCTGAAGAATTTGACGTACGATGGCATCCTCATTGGTGATGTGAGTGGGTCTTCTACCTGGAGTCAGGAGTCCCAATCTATCCGTTCGTTGATGGAGGTCACCAGAGATGAATTTAAGTCGATCGAAGTCAAAGGAAGATACTTTCCACTTAGGCCCACGGAGCAGCTGGATTTTGATATTACATTTGATCAGGCAGATTTGATTTTAGCGAGGCCCTTTGTCGAAGAAAACTTCTCAAACCTGCATGGAGCAGCTACTGGATTGGTTAAGTTAAAAGGTACAGTAGATGATCCTGCTTTGGTAGGTAGTTTTGAAATCAGCAATGGTGGTGGAATTGTCAATTATTTGAATACTGAATACTCGTTTGAGGGTGACGTAGAGTTTGACTTAAATACCATTTCCATACCGGAAGTTGTGATCACTGACCGCAAGGGAGCTAAAGCACAGCTAGGCGGAAAAATTCTACACGAATCCTTCAAAGATTTTAGAACAGTGCTCTCCATGAAAGCCAGCAACTTTGAATTTCTGAATACTACTTCATTGGACAATAGCTTGTATTACGGGTCAGCGTATGGCACTGGAGAAATCAATATTTCTGGTCCTTTGGATGATTTGGTGATCAAAGCAAACGTACAGACAGACCCCAACACACGTGTTTTTATACCCGTCTCCGAAACGACCAATACAACGCAGGAGTCTTACATCCAATTCGTGAATTTCGCGGATAGTTCTACGCTCGTCGTGAATGAGGCACCGCAAGGGATTAGTGGGCTTACTTTGGACTTTGATATTGATGTGACGGAAGACGCGTATTGCGAACTCATTTTTGACATCAAGAAAGGGGATATTATTCGGGGTCGCGGAAGGGGCAATCTGAAGCTGCGGCTCAACACTGATGGAGAGTTCAGTATGTTTGGACCGCTGGAAATCGTGGATGGAGCCTATAATTTCACCTTGTCCAATTTGATCAACAAGGAATTTTCAGTTATTCCTGGGAGCAGAATTGTGTGGTATGGTGATCCGTATGACGCAACGTTAGCATTGGAAGCCACCTATTTACAAAGAGCTTCTTTTGAAGAATTAAAGCCAGAATCCGAGCGGGATGAGGATGCACTGACCCGAAAAATACCGGTGTTGGCCGTATTGAACATGACCGGCAGCATGTTGTCACCAAGTATTGATTTTAATATTCGACTGGAAGATGAAGGGGATGCAAGCAATGATGTGGTAGGCACTCTTAGTAGAATCTCAAACGATGAACAAGAGCTGCGTAGGCAGTTTATTAGTCTATTGTTCCTGAGACGTTTTTCTCCATTTGAAAGCTTTTCTCTGGGATCAGGTGACGGAATTTCAGGAAGTGTGAGCGAAATTCTCTCCAATCAGGTGAGCTATTTGGTGAGCCAGATTGATGAAAACTTGGAAATAGAGGTGGACCTTGCCTCGCTCGATGAACAGGCTTTTAACACCTTTCAATTACGTCTCGCATATACGCTCCTTGACGGAAGACTAAAGCTTACCAGGGGTGGTGGCTTTGGAACCAATACCCAGCAAGAAAATCAAAATCCACTTAACAGTATTGTAGGTGATTGGTCCGTGGAATACAGTTTAACGAGCGACGGACGACTGCGGGCAAAAGTGTTTCAAAACACGACCAATAGTTTAGTAGGTCTAGCAAGTAGTAACCTAGCGCAAGAAACCGGAATTAGCCTGCGATTCGTACACTCTTTTAATGATTTGAAGGAGTTACTTTCTTCAGCTCGTCAGGATGCCATCAGGAGAAGAGAAGAGGAGCTGGAATCCCGAGAAAGTTCTGATTTGAATACAGGTTCTCGCTGATATGATCACCAATTTTACTAACTTACTTTAGATCTAACCTTAACAACTACACGATGGATTTTAAAGTGTTTTCCGAAGAATACGCTAAAGAGATAGGAGGGGAGTACCGGGATTATGATGGCAGTCAGTCAGTCATCATCGTGCCGCTGAAAGATGGACGATTTCAAACGGTCACGGGTCACCTCAAGAAAAATGAAGAGTACGATAGGGAAATGGTTCAGCTAAAAACAAAAGTATGCAGCACGTCCAATGCCCTGCCGTTCGAAGAGCTTTTGACGGAAAGTGCCGACTACCCCTATTCGAAGTTCATCATCGAAGATGACTACCTAAAAGTAGAAGCTATTGCTTTTTTAGATGTGACATCCGAGGAGGTAATCAAAGAGATGTTTATGGAGATTGCCCAACATGCGGATGATTGGGAATTTCGCATCACGGGAAAAGATATTCATTGATATTTTTGCAGCGCAAGCCGACTCATCGTGTGGGTGTAACTCATAAGGAAAGTCCGGGCAGCATAGAGCATCGTACTTCTTAAAAGGAAGCGTCCGTTTAAATGGATAGAGAAAGTGCCACAGAAAACAAACTACCAGCGTGCATTGCATGCTGGAAAAGGTGAAAAGGTGGGGTAAGAGCCTACCGCTCTGCGAGCAATCAACGAGGCGAGGTAAACCTTACGAGCTGAAAGACCAAATAAGTTCTGCATTTGAAAGTTGCTCGCTTGACGCAGAATTGGGTGGGTCGTTAGATCCCAACGTAATGTTGGGGCTAGATAAATGATGAGATAAAACAGAACCCGGCTTACTGGCTTGCTTTTTGTTACGAAGAAAGATAAACTGAAAAAATGGCGAGAATTCTTATTGTTGACGATGAAAAGAGCATTCGAGATGCGTTGAGCGATATTCTTGGTGAAGAGCAGTACGACATTGTTACTGCAGAAGACGGCGAGGATGGCTGGAATAAACTCAATGAAGAGAAGATAGATTTGGTCTTGTGTGACATCAAAATGCCGAAGATGGACGGCTTGGAACTACTCACAAAAGCATCAGAAGAAGGATTTGATGTTCCTTTTGTGATGATTTCTGCACACGGAACGATTGATACAGCAGTCGAAGCAACGAAGAAAGGTGCCTTTGATTTTATTCAAAAACCACCGGATCTTAATCGGATTTTGGTTACCGTTCGCAATGGTATTGAAAATGGAAAGCTTTCGAGCGAGACAAAGGTCTTACGGAAGAAAGTCAGCAAGGGGTATGAGATCATTGGAGAATCAACTCCTATCAAAGAAGTGAAAGAGACGATTGAAAAAGTGGCACCTACAGAGGCAAGGGTACTGATCAATGGAGAGAATGGGACCGGTAAAGAATTGGTAGCGAAATGGCTTCATGAAAAGAGCGATCGATCCAAATCTCCTTTAGTGGAGGTGAACTGTGCAGCCATCCCATCCGAGTTGATTGAAAGCGAATTGTTTGGGCATGAGAAAGGCTCCTTTACTTCTGCGCATAAACAGCGAATAGGGAAATTTGAACAAGCAAATGAAGGAACACTGTTTTTGGATGAGATTGGGGACATGAGTTTGTCTGCGCAGGCAAAGGTTCTGAGAGCCTTACAGGATAAGAAAATCACACGAGTAGGAGGGGACAAGTCCATTAATGTGAACGTCCGGGTGTTGGCAGCTACCAACAAGAATCTAAAAGAAGAAATAGAAAAGGGGAACTTCAGAGAAGATTTGTATCACAGACTCAGTGTTGTGGTCATCACCGTTCCTGCCTTGAGAGATCGGAAAGATGACATTTCACTTTTGGTGGAGCATTTTCTTACCCAAGTAGCAAGCGAATACGGAACAGCAGCAAAATCAATCGAAGACGAGGCGGTAGCTCAGCTCCAGAAATACAGTTGGAGTGGGAATATTCGAGAATTGCGAAATGTAGTGGAGCGTCTAGTTATTATGTCGGGTGAGGAAATAACTAAGAGTGACGTAACAAAGTACGTCGAGAATTAAGCGTTAACCGTTTTCTCAGTCGTGTCTTTTTGAACGTCTTCCTTCGCGTAAGTAGGACAAGTTCTTTGCGTACAGGCTCCCAAAAACATCAGTGCGACTACTATTACGGCAAGTTTTGATTTCTTCATGGTCTTAATATTCATAACCTATTCTTGTATTCCAAAAATATAGATTTTATTAATTTATAAACCTTCAAACAGGTTTTTTATTTCATTGTTTCGTCAAATGGCCAATTTTTGGCTTTTAAATCAACAAACTGCACCCTCGGACATCGCTGTTGTCAAATCGACCTAGAACCTCAAATTGTCCATTTTTTTGCATTATTCCAAGATCTTTTGTTTCTATAAAGGCACAGGACTCCACATTGGCAAGGTCAACGATATTGATTCCTCCTGTTTTTCCAGGAGATGGATAAGCAAATGGATCGTTGATCTCTCGGATGCGAACTGTGGCCCAGTCCGGAAATTTGAATTTTCCATTTAACCCATAGGCCTGTGATAGAAGTTCCGTCATGCCGTACTCTGACCAAATTTCTTCAGTGCCTAGTTTAGACTTTAACTGCATGTGAAGATCGTCTCGCGTAATTTCCTTTTTGCGCCCTTTCATTCCTCCGGTTTCGATGACTGTTAAACTTTTGGAAGATACGAACTGCAAGTCCAGGAGTGCATACGTAACACCAATGAGAATTTTGTTTTCCGCGGAATGCAGCAGTTCGGTTATTTTCTGACCAAGAAAATAGCCGGAACCGGGTCTTGCATCTTGGATGAATCCATCAACCATGCTGACTAGCGATGAGTCTCCTTGTTCAAGATAGGAGGGCAGTAGGGCGATTATTTGAAGTTCATCCAAGGACCCGAATACGTCTTGAAAAGCCCTCTTTGATAGCCTGTGATAAAAGGAAAGGTCTTTTACGAGATGCTCACTTCTCGCGGATTGGGTGGTTCCACTGCTTTTGAAAATTTTTTCAGTAGGGTTATTGGAGGCGACAATCCTATGCTTTTTGAAGAATTCTATCGGTAAAAATGGGATATCCTGGAACAATTTTACCCTAGAAGGTGATTTATGTAATGAATCACAGTATTGGCGGTAGATCGCATTATGATGGTACTGAAATTCATAGAGAGCTAAGGCATGTATTTCAAAGTTTCCTTCGTTAATCTTAAAAAGGTTGTTTTTAAAGTCTTCAATGAAATTCATTAATACACACTTGATAGGGTATTCTGCCTTAATTTTGTTTTATAGATATGCGTAAGCTTGCGAAGATATTAATCATTGGAATCCTATTCATCGTGACTGGATGTTATGATGAGGAGCAATTTCCAGACACACCCCGAATCGAGTTCCGATCGTTGGAGTTTATCGATTCTCCAAATAGCTCAGATTCGTTGGTTTTGTCCTTCCATTTTGAAGATGGAGATGCGAATCTTGGTACCACACCAAATGATTTTATACCGCGCTATGCCTTATATGTTGATTCCGAACCAAAAATATTGACCGAGGGTAATTTAGATGAGGCGGTCCCTCCGATTTTTCAGGCGCCTGTCTATTTTGAAAACCTTGATTTGGTGCAACGAGATCAAAACATTTTCACCGTATTAGGGAATTCAAACTCTTTCCCAGCGATTTTGGATAACACGGTTTTTTCAAATTCTGTGGATGATATCGTCTTTGAATGCCCGGACTTGATCAACCAAAACTTAGGACTGTTTGATACGACGAACGTGAAGTTGTATGAAGTGGTGCAGCCAGATACTTCAGTAGCGTTTTTCTTATACAACGAATTGCTTACACAAAACATCAACTCCGTAGTCCCTGCTGAGTTTCTTGAGACGTACTACAATTTCGTGATACAATTCGAAAGGATTGTGAATGGGGAGGTGCAGGTCATTGATTTTAGAGAAGCCTTGAATGAAACGGATTGCTCACGAGGAAATTTCAATGCGAGAATACCCTTGTTTGATGAAGAGGGGCGAAGCGGAACCATCACCTATAACATCATATCACTCCTTCTGAGAAACGTAATTGGAGACGATCCTTTCCAAGTTCGTTTTTACGTTTATGATCGAGCAGGAAATCGGAGCA
>CAZQJU010000076.1:0-3974 GCA_964593185.1 uncultured Roseivirgaceae bacterium | reverse complement strand
GACGATCCTTTCCAAGTTCGTTTTTACGTTTATGATCGAGCAGGAAATCGGAGCAACGAGGTGGTTTCTCCACCTTTCTTACTGAGAGACATTACCCGTAATTAGTAAATAGCGGGAAACCGTTCAGGAGCTGTCTCACTCATGAGCTGGTAAATACCATCAAAAACATCTTCCACGCTAGGTTTCGAGAAGTAGTCGCCATCGCTTCCGTAGGCCGGTCGATGCTCTTTTCCAGTGAGGGTGAGGGGTTTAGAGTCAAGATGATAGTATCCATTGTCTCGTTCAAGTACTTGCTGCAGGATGTATCCTGATGCTCCGCCTTCAACATCTTCGTCTACAATCACCAATCGATTGGTTTTATTCAGTGAAGAGACGATGGTATGTGTCAAATCAAACGGAATCAGCGTTTGTGCGTCGATGACCTCAACGTCTATCCCTTCAACATGCAATTGATTGGCGGCTTCCATCGCAATCCGACACGAGGAGCCATAGGTCACCAATGTCGCATCGGCTCCCTCTCGCAAAATCTCAGGTTCCCCCAGTGCAAGCGTGAATTCTCCCAAATTGGTGGGGATCTTTTCTTTCAACCTGTATCCATTTAAGGATTCAATCACCAAGGCAGGGTCGTCTGACTTCAGCAGTGTATTGTAAAATCCCACAGCTTGCGTCATGTTTCTTGGCGTGACAACGTACATGCCACGCAAAGAGTTGAGGATCATACCCATAGGCGAACCAGAGTGCCAGATTCCTTCAAGTCGATGGCCGCGTGTCCTGATAATCAGCGGAGCTATCTGTCCGCCGAAGGTACGATACCTAAGTGTGGCCAGATCATCGGACAAAGTCTGTAAGGCGTAAAGCAGATAGTCCAGGTATTGTACTTCCGCAATGGGGCGGAGGCCACGTAAAGCGGCTCCAATGCCCTGTCCCACAATGGTCGCCTCGCGAATGCCGGTATCGGTAATCCGAAGGTCGCCGAATTTTTCTTGTAGGCCTGCGAAGCCCTGGTTGACATCTCCAATCTTGCCCACATCCTCTCCGAACGCAATGACTCTCGGGTCGTTGGTGAAAATGTGATCAAAACAGGCGTTTAGCACCTCTCTTCCATCAACGAGTCTGCTGTCTTCCTCATAAGTAGGAGCCACTGTAGGGACATTTAGAGCGGCATTTGCTGAATCGCTGTACAACTTTGAGTTATACTGTTGTGCGTACTCCTCCTCTTTGGCTGAAAGCCATTGCTTTAGTATCTCCTTTTCCTCCGATTGTTCGTTCTTGAGTGTCCGGAGCGCTTTTTTAGCGACCTGAATCACGTGAAACTTCTCCGGATTAAGTTCTTTGCGGATATTGGAGGTTATCTGGGAAAGTGCTTCTTTTTCTGTGGAAGACAACCCTGCCTTGTCAATTAGTGAAAGCACTTCGTTGAGGTCTTGTTTGATCTCACCTGAAAAGGCTTTCCAGGCAGTGTCTCTTGCCTGCTTAGCGGCCAGCTTGGCTTCTTTCTCAAATTGATTCAGCTCCTCTTCAGTGGCATATCCTTCATCAACGATCCATTCCCGCATCTTGAGAATACAGTCATGCTCCTTTTCCCATTGTAATCGCTCTTTGGATTTGTAACGTTCGTGAGAGCCTGAGGTGGAGTGACCTTGGGGTTGTGTGACTTCCTGCACATGAATCAAGCATGGAACGTGCTCGACGCGGGCAATTTCAACGGCCTTTTTGTACGTCTGAATAAGTCCCTGGTAGTCCCAGCCTTTTGCCGTCAAAATTTCAAAACCCGGTTTTTCCTCTGTCCGCTGAAAGCCGCTGAGGGCATCAGATATGCTTTCCTTTACGGTATGGTAGCCCTGTGGTACCGAGATACCGTAGCCGTCATCCCAAACAGACATTACAAGTGGAACCTGCAACACCCCGGCAGCATTCATGGTTTCCCAAAAGTGCCCCTCAGAGGTAGAAGCATTGCCAATGGTACCAAACGCAACCTCATTTCCGTTGATAGAAAAGTCTTGAAATTCTTGTAGTTCTTCGTTATTGCGGTAAAGCTTGGACGCGTATCCCAGACCTAGCAAGCGTGGCATCTGACCGGCCGTGGGTGAAATATCTGCACTGCTGTTTTTTTTGTCAGTTTGTGTAAGCCACTCGCCTTGTTCATTCATGAATCGGGTTGCGAAGTGTCCATTCATCATCCGACCCGCAGAAGCAGGATCCGCTTCAACACTCGTGTGGGCGTACAATTGTGCAAAAAACTGTTTGGTCGTCAATTGACCAATAGCCATCATGAAGGTTTGGTCTCGGTAATACCCTGAGCGCCAATCTCCGTTCTGGAACACCTTTGCCATGGCCATTTGCGGAACCTCTTTGCCATCACCGAAAATTCCAAACTTGGCCTTACCCATGAAAACCTCTTTCCTGCCTATAAGACTCGCTTCCCTACTTTCTACGGCCAGCTTGTAGTCCGCCAGAACTTCTTTCTTGGAAAGAGAAATTTGAGTCTTGGTCTTTGCTTCGCTCATACAGTCGTCTTTGTAATTACCTTCACCACGGTGGATATCAAAACTACGTAATTCAGACCACTTTTAAAAGTGAAATACACCTTAATTGTTTGGAAAGTAAGATTGATTTAAAATCACATTGAAATTAATGTACTGCTAATCTTAATTTAACAAAATAATATTTTGATTTTTAGGAGAATATCCAATCTGTCAAATTTTGATTTTCAAAATCTGAAGATTTCTCTGAGCCCTCCTTCTATATTTGTCTTACCTAAACATTTATACCATGATAATCGGCGTTCCCAAAGAAATTAAAAACAACGAAAATCGAGTTGCCGTGGACCCCTCCGGTGCACTAGAGCTTACCAAAAGAGGCCATCAGATTTACATTCAATCATCGGCCGGGCTCGGCAGTGGGTTTACAGATGAAGACTATGTCTCCGCTGGAGCCAAGATACTCCCCACCATTGAGGCGACCTATGACATTGCAGAGATGATCATTAAGGTCAAAGAACCCATCGAGCCAGAATACAAACTGTGCAAAAAAGACCAACTGATCTTTACGTATTTTCATTTTGCCTCTCACGAACCTCTGACCAGGGCGATGATGGAAAGCGGAGCTACATGTCTGGCATATGAGACTGTGGAGAAGGCTGATCGTTCCTTGCCATTGTTGGTTCCGATGTCGGAGGTAGCCGGAAGAATGTCGATTCAGGAAGGAGCAAAGTATCTGGAGAAGCCGCTGAAAGGAAGAGGTATTCTGCTTGGCGGTGTACCGGGTGTTCGTCCTGCCAAAGTGATGATTTTGGGTGGTGGAGTAGTAGGTACCAATGCAGCAAAAATGGCGGCTGGTATGGGAGCTGACGTGACGATTCTGGATCTAAGCCTACCAAGGCTGAGGTATCTGGATGACATCATGCCGGCCAACGTCAACACCTTTATGAGTAGTGAGTACAATATCAGAGAGTTGATTGCTTCTCACGATCTAATCATCGGAGCAGTATTGATTCCGGGAGCCAAAGCGCCACACCTCATCACACGAGACATGCTCAAAGAAATGCGACCCGGAACGGTGCTTGTGGACGTGGCCGTGGACCAGGGAGGCTGCATAGAGACGTGTAAACCTACAACACACGAAGATCCTACCTTTATCATTGATGATATCGTACACTATTGTGTAGCGAATATGCCGGGTGCAGTTCCGTATACGTCCACCTTGGCTTTGACCAACGCGACGTTGCCGTACGCAATTCAGTTGGCCAACAAGGGATGGAAGAAAGCCTGTCAGGATAATCGAGAGCTTGCTTTAGGACTCAATGTCATCAATGGAGAAATTGTCTATGAAGGAGTCGCAGAGGCTTTCAATCTGCCTTTCGTTCCGGTTGAGAAGTATTTGGGATAGAAGCACTGATTGTCAGTCTGAGTTCATCGAAGACGACAGTGAAGTATTGTACTCTGTTTTTTGGCTAACCCTGTCGACGAGCTCAG
>CAZQJU010000075.1:0-17054 GCA_964593185.1 uncultured Roseivirgaceae bacterium | reverse complement strand
ACCTGGGACTTACTGATTATGAGTCAGTTACTCTAACCAACTGAGTTATAGGCCCGTTTAGTTACCGCTGCGACCATTGCGCTAGCTAAGGTATTTGCCAGACAAAATAGCCTTTCGCTACCTTGAAAATGGGAGCGCAATATTACATATTTGCCTCTTAATTTCAATGAAATGTCGGACCTACTTCAAGGCGTAGATGCAATAATCTTCGATTTTGGTAACGTATTGCTTGATCTGGATTACCCCAAAATAATTCAGGAGTTCAAAAAGGTGGCCAACAAAAATCAAGAGAACATCCGGAAGCTGGTGATGGATTCTAAAATCCTCAACAAATTTGAAACGGGTCAAATAGAAGCAGAGAGGTTTCTTGCCGCTGTCAACCAAATATTGGCTACCGATCTTTCAGAAGCTGAGTTTGAGCGAATTTGGAATAGTATGCTGAAAAGCATAACCAACGAACGAATGGAAAAAGTGCTTAAGATTGGGGAGCGATTTGATACGTATATCTTAAGCAACTCAAATATCACGCATGAGTTGGCCTTTGAAGCGATGGTGGTGGATGCAACCGGCAGAGATAGTATCAGGGACTTTGTGAAGGAAGCCTATTTTTCACACGAGGTAGGGATGCGAAAACCCAACCAGGATTTTTATGAATTTGTCATTGAAGATATTAGCAATTATCCCTCACGAATGCTGTTTTTGGACGATCGCCTTGATAACATTGAAGCTGCTCGAGAGGCAGGGATGAAGGCCGTGCAGATTTTTAATCCCGATAAACAGCTAAACGAGATTTTTGGATTTGAATAAGCAAAGAAAAACGCTTTTAATTCAAGCTGGGCTTTTTCTGCTTACCTTAATTACTACGACACTCGCCGGACTGGAGTGGATGGTAGGCAAGTTCTTGATTCTGGGCATCACCTGGGAGGATTTTATATCAGGGCTATCATTCTCAATCCCTTTTCTGGGTATTTTGACGGTCCATGAGTTTGGACATTACTATACGGCGAAGTACCACAAAATCAAGGTAACGCTTCCCTACTACATTCCACTATGGTTTGGGTTTATCGGATTGCCCTCCTTGGGTACCATGGGTGCATTTATCCGCATTAGGGAGCAAATCATCAGCCGAACCAAGTATTTTGATGTAGGTGTCTCAGGACCTATTGCAGGATTTGTCGTGGCCATGGTCTGTTTTGTGGTTGGGTTCAGGACCTTACCGGAAACCGAGTATATCTACGAGATTCATCCGGACTACGAAATTTTCGGCGAGCACTTTGAGGAGCGAATGAACGAATTGGATACCGTTATCCTTAAACGTGATTTGAATCCGGAAAGAATGAATTATGTGACACTTCCGGATACCATTCGAACTGGTAGAGAATCGGTTTCTTTTGGAGATAACATCTTAATGAATCTAGGTCGCAAGTACCTGGCTCCGGACGATCGGTATGTGCCTAGCTCTGGTGAGATCATGCACTACCCGCTGCTTCTTGCCGCTTTTCTGGCGTTTTTCTTCACTGCATTAAATCTCCTGCCAATTGGTCAGCTGGATGGTGGCCACATACTCTTTGGATTACTCGGTGCCAAAAATCACGCATTGATTTCCAGAATCATCTTTACGGGCTTTGCTTTCTACGCGGGATTGGGGCTAATCACTACAGGCAGCCTTGACAACACCTCTTTAGAGGCGCTGGGCATTTTTCTGCTTGAAGTAGCTGCTTACGTCTACTTCCTCTACCTGGTCGCTTTTTCTGTTTTTAAGGAGAATAGAAACCGACTGCTTTTTGCGACGGCTCTTTTTACCGCTCAGTTTTTTCTAGGCTCCTTTTTCCATTGGGAGGGCTACTCCGGATGGCTGGTTTTTGCCCTGATTCTTGGTCGAGTTATCGGTGTAGATCATCCTCCTGTTTATGAAAATCAACCTTTAAGCCTTGGTAGAAAATTGCTGGGATGGGCTGCACTGATCATCTTTATTTTGTGCTTCAGCCCACAACCGCTGGTGATCAGTGGTCTTTAAAGTTCCAGAAATGCAGTGATGCCTCCGGGCATGTTTCTCACATTGGTGAATCCTCGACTTATAAGAAATTTTTTAGCTTGATTAGCGCGGCTGCCTGATTTACAATGCACCACAATTTCTTCTCCTTTTAGGGACTCAATTTCTGAAAGTCGATGCGGCAGATCACCAAGCGGGATCAGTCTGGCACCGATGTTGACCTCTTCATATTCCCATTCTTCGCGGACGTCTAGGAAATGGAAAGACTCACCATTTACCAATCGTGCTTTCACTTGTTCACAGGTAATGTCCTCATTCATTCCAGTACAATTTTTTGGGTTGTTGCTGATGTTTCATTGATTAGGGTGAGTAAATATACGCCATGAGGCAATTCGGTGAGGTCGTGCTTCTCAGATTTGGTTTCCCTAAGCAGTAGCCTCCCCGAAAGGTCCCGTACTTCCATCGCATGGTAGACTCCATCGATCACGATCAACCCTGTAGAAGGGTTTGGGTAAACGGTTGCGGATGGTTGAACATCGGATGCTCCTAAGGTGTAGTCACTGACATTTTTGAAAACAGGTCGAATCATTAATGCACCTTCGATTTGTTCATTACGTTCCCAAACGCCTGTAACATTCTCGAAAATGTACTGGGAGGCTTCCTGGTTGCTCCTATCTAAGCCTATACCGATATACCGACTTACGTTCTGTTCATATACGATGTAGAATGTATCAGAAACGATAGCAGGGCGTCTCAAAGGATAGGATGTAAACTCATTTTGCACACTTGCGGTCTCGATGACGATGTCCTCTGATCTAAGTGCCAGAGGATCGTCTAGGTTTCTGAAAATACTCAGCACCAATCGTTCACCATTGCTATCAGGAGCGATATTGGGGAAATGCATATCTATGTGCGTCAATGTATCCTGTTCGCTGACCCAGAACTGAACTGCGATTTGATCACCTTGCTGATTCGTGCCGGCGGCATATTCTGCTGTTCCGTCATCGAAGGCATAGAAGTCATGCAGTAGGTACTGAGTCCGAATCGTATCATTGATCCTGATATTGATGTCGGTTCCACCGATAATGTCATCTTCAGTAGTTGCATACGCAAAAGACTCAATAACCATGGAATCAACCGCAGGGATCTGAGAGAGATCAATATTTCCCAAAAGCACCGTCTCCGTATTGGTTACCCTTTTGGGATCAGGATTGCTTAGTACACCAATGCCCCCTTCGATAGAGACAACGATGTCGAGTAAGCTATTATCCAAAGTGTTTCGTACCTCAATGAAGTAATCAAGTGGCTGTAACTCGTTATCTAAATTAAACGCCTGAAAGCTTTGACTTCCATTTTGATAGTCAGGATTAGCCAGGATTTGATGTGTTGGTAATGATTTGAACGGAGCGAAAGGGGAGGTCAGTTGCCCGGTTAACCCTCGATCAAAGTAGTACAAATCATCACCTGATCTATTGGCATTCAAAAAGATCCAATCCAGATGCCAAGCATCAAAAGGGCCGTCCTGGTCTCCGTAAGCTTCGAAGCGAAATTGCGTGGAATCGTGAATAAACTGCTGTGTAAGCTTAACGGAGTCCTGTATAAAAATGTCTGGGTTGATTTCGTCGGATCCGGACTGGGACCACAGGGTAACCCAAGTGCCAATACCGGCACCCAACCCATTTTTATCAAAAAATTGCAGGCGTATCGAATCTCTTTCATCCGGAATTTCAACGTTACCGCCAGCTTGCCAGTAAAAGGAGAGCAATAGGTTGTCGTCCTCTGTAAATGCGCTCAAATCAAGGTAATCCGAATAAAGTCGATCGGTAAGCCCATTTCCGGTGCCATGCAGTTGACCCTGCGAGTTTAGCCCGTCAAAAGTGATGGCTTTGTAGGAAGGTGGATTTTTGGCTAAAGTGTTGTTTACGAAAACACCGTTTGTTGAATCACCCCATTGACGTGTAGTATCGGTGCCGTTTATACGAAATACATCCGGTAATCCATCTTCGGTGATGGAAAAGTCGTCCCAAAAAGGGAGCGTATTTCGCTCGATGGACCGTACTTGCTGCGAGGTCTTCTTCTTGACCGGAAGGGGTTTTGAAATCAGCTGTGCGCTGACAGAATACCATGCAAGACCTAAGATCAGTGTTAAAATCTGCCGCATCAATTGTCAAGAATGTTTGGCGCATCACTGGCTAATGAATCAGGGCGATAGATGGACATATCGATGATATCTCCAATTTTAAGCACTACGCCTGGTTTTGGGTATTGATTTTGGACAGCACCTGGGGATACATCTCGATAGATCGTTGTATCATTTTCAGTAAAGCCGGCCTTACTTTCTGCAACGATCGAAATTTTGCCTACTTTCAGTCCAGAACCCAAGATAACCGTTTGTGCTTCTTCCATATCTAATCCAAGTAACAATGGAGATTGAAAAACGGTATTGCCAAATCCATTGCCAACCACCAGATCAATAACTGAGCCTTTTTCGATCTTCTCACCCTCCAGAATAGTTCTTCCATCAATTTGTGCTTCATGAACGACAAAAAAGTCATCCGGAACGTATTTGGGCTTTCCAAATTTGAGGTCGTATGACTTTAACGTCATGAGTGCACTTTTTAAGGACAGATCTTCCATTTTTGGCATTCGTACTTTTGGAGGGCTTCCTGCATTTAGCGTAACGTAGATTTTTCTGTTTTCTTTCACTTTGGCATTTGGAGCCGGAACCTGTCGCAACACAGCTAAAGGCTTGGCTTCCGCAGAATAGCTGCTATCCGCAGTGACTTCAAACCTGAGGTCACGTTTCCCAAGAAATTCAACCAATTCATCTACCGTTTTGCCTTGCACATCTGGTACGGAAATGGTTTCTCCATGGTTGGTAGTTGCCGGCAGCCAGATATAAAAAATTGCGATAGTGACAACGACAACAAGTACAATCAAAATGCCAAGGTGAATTAGCGAATCTTTGATACTATCTGGTTTGAAGAAAGACATAGAATGGAGGATCTAAAGTTTAAACCTAATCAATTAGGATTAACAAAAAGTCGTTGCGTCTCCACAAAGTTGGAACCTTTTATTCGGATAAAGTATAAACCTGGATTTTTAGGTGCCTCAAATGACACAATTTGATTGAAGGCATTGCCAATACTTTGCGTAAGGACGATTTTTCCGCTCATGTCTACCATTTCGACCACCACCGCCTCCTTCTGAGGAAAATTGAATCCAAGTTGAAATACAGAGGTCGCTGGATTCGGGTAGACTCTAAATATATCACGAAAATTGGCGGGCTCATTACCTCGAATACTGATGTCGTCAATGTACAGGTCATTGCCATTTCCATTGACCATCACAAAGGCAATACGGAGGGAGTCTCCGATATCCAGTGTTTGTGAAATATCGATGGAAAACTCCTTCCAGTCAGTTTCAGAAGCAGGAATCCAGCGCTCACTTGATTCAGCGACGGCAAGCGAATCGGAGTTAGCTTCTAATATCACTTGATCGAATAGCTTTCCGCAATTACCGGATAGCAATACCCTGAACTGGTCGTTGAATCCTGGCCTGCTAGCATAGGAGAGTTTAAAGTACAACCCGGCACTATCCAAGCCACCGGTAGATAGGGCCGGACTGACGAACCAGCTTTGAATACCCAAGGTTTGCTCCTCAAATGAGGCGGCATGTAGCACTGTGTTATCTGAGAGTAGGGTAGTATCCCAAAGTGAGCTGTTTTGAGGAGAGGTATTGATCCAGGTATTCTCCGTTTCAAAATCTACCGTTAACGGAAAATCGTCTTGATTGGAATCGATATTGATGGAGGCCTCCACCGTATTGCTTATGACAGATTCATCGAGCCGACCATTGACCGTTGCTACGTTCAGCGAAATGAGGTTTTCTTGCTGATTGAGCGTTTGGATACTAATTGGGATAACTTGATACTCTTGAAACTCAATAGTCAAATCGGTGAAGGTCTCGCTATAGCTTGCCCCATTGATGGTGCCTTCAACGCTAAAGGAAGTGATGAGATCAGACCCTGCATTTTTCACCTCCAACTCAAGGTCAACATTCTCATTGCAAGTGATCAAAGGACCTTGAATAGACTCTAGACTAATGTCGTTTGCCAGGATGTTGATTTGCTCAACCCGAATGTCGTCCAAATAAAGGTTGTTGCTGCCGTTTAATCCTTCGAACTGTATCCTGACACCATCAATGTCCTGATAGTCCGATAGGTTTAGGGTGACTTCCTGCCACTCGAGTTCATTGGCAGGTACAAATTCGTTTGTTGTAGGAATTGCTGTTCTGAATTCATTCATGTCTCTTTCAGAAAATAGAACATCCGGATAGGAGGCGCCACAATCGGTGCTGATCCTCACTATCAGGAGATCATAAACATCTTCAGGATACCCCGAATAAGCATACTTGAATGAGAGGGTAGCGTTGTTTACAGCATTCAAGTCAAGTGACGGAGTAGTGATTTTGAGCTCCTCTCCAAAGGATTGATTATTGTTAAAAGACCGAAAAACCAACGCACGATTGGAAGGAGAAACTTCCGGTGCTGTAACGGTATTCCAGGCGTAGGATGCTCCAAAATCGCCGAGCATTTCATTCCCATTTTCAAACGTTTGTACAAACGGAAGATTGATGCTGCTTGCATAGTCTACGGTTCGTGTGACGCTGTTATTGGATGCATTTGCATCCGTGCTCTCATTTACTTCGGTAATTCTAAATCCTATTTCAGCACCGCTTGCAATAATTTGGTTAGGAAAACTCAAGACGTCACTTTCGAAAGGAGCAAGCTCTACGTTGTTCGTGCTATTGAAGGCTATGGCGCCATTAACGGTTAAGGCAAGGCGATAGGATAAAATCTCATTGGAACCGTAATTAGTGACTTCAACAATGGGCGTGATCTGGTTGTCGCATTCTGCAAAGTCGGGTGAAATGACCTTAGAAATCCCAAGATCATTTTCGAAGACGGGGAGTTGAGCCAACCCTTGGGAGGCAAATAAGGTTGCTCGTCTTGGTGAGTTTTCGGCAACGACGCGCATGACCTGCTTTTGCCCTTCCGTAAAGAGGTTCATGCAAACATCATCGGTATAATCCATATAGTTCTGAAACATTTCGGGTTCGCCTTCTACGCAGACCTCCGTGTCAGTGGGGTTCGGAAAAGTGCAGGGAGAACCATACCCTGAGTTATTGGAATCGGCTATTGGTGTGTCGCTGATAAAGTCATCAACACTGCAATCTCCGCCACCCCAGATATGTCGTAATCCAAAAAAATGCCCGAGTTCATGTGTCAATGTTCTTCCGCGGCTTTCGAATGCCGGTGCGTCAGGGTTATTCCCGAAGTAAGCAAAGTCCATAAAGACGCCATCTAAGTACAGTCGGCTTATGTCGGAATTCGTACCCGTAGGTCCATCCGCTTCAGGGAAGGTGGCAAAACCGATGAGCCCTGTACCAAGGTCCCCACAGTAGACATTGAGGTAGTTGTCTGCAGGCCAATGAGACAGGCTCCTCATTTCCACCAGATCGCTGATTCTACTTGGGACAAAGGAGTCATTTGCTGCAACCCGTACAATACCATTTGTGGGTCTTCCATGAGGGTCTTGCCGTGCGAGTACAAAATTAATTTCTACATCTGCTGCAAGGGGCTTGAACATACTTGGTGTATTCACCGTATCTGCGTTCATCCTTCGGAAATCTGCTGTCAGTGTATCGATTTGCTGCACAATGCGAGTCGTGCTGATATTGGTCCCCGTTCCGATGGTCTCTCCCTTGTGCAAAACATGCACTACTACAGGAATCGTAAGCTCAATTGACTGGGATTTTCCAATTGTAGCAAGCTGTGACCTTTCGACTAATTTTTGTTGAATCCAGTTTTCTAGCTCGCCTGGTGGAGGGGCAATCGTTCCGCAGTTTTTTTGGGCTAGGGACGTTTGCGCAAGAAGAAGCGCCAGCAAAACAGATATGGCGCGCATGTTTCTAGTTTTGAAATGGCAGTTTTGCGTTAGGATCGTCTGGTGAAGTAATGTTAACAGCATGCACACTTTTGATTTCAGGGACCTCTCTTTTGATTGCTTCCTCAACTCCCGCTTTCAATGTCATCGTTGACATTGGGCAGGATCCGCAATTTCCCATCAATTCAAGAACTAAATTTTGGCTTTCATCAATTTCAAGAATTTTCACGTCTCCTCCATCAGCCTCCAAGTAAGGCCTAATGGTGTCCAAGGCTTTCTCGACTCGATCTATTAACTCTGCCATATCATTAAACGGTTACTTCCACCTTTTTAGTCTCTGCTAAGGTAGCATTTCTTATGGCAACTTGGCGCGCCACACTTTCCGCAAGATGTTTGAATGCATCTGAAATCTCACCATCTTTCAAGGAAGAAGGATAGCCATTGTCGCCACCCTCACGAATGGATTGTACAATTGGAATTTGTCCGAGCAGCTCAATGTCATTTTTCTCAGCGAGTTGTTCCCCACCATTTTGTCCAAACAAATAATACTTATTGTCCGGAAGCTCTTCGGGTGTAAACCATGCCATATTTTCCACCAAGCCCAGGATAGGTACGTTGATCTGCGGTTGCTTGAACATGGAAATTCCTTTCTGTGCATCGGCCAGTGCAACTTTTTGTGGGGTTGTAACCACTACGGCACCGGTCACTGGGACGGCCTGCACCAAAGTCAGGTGAATGTCACTGGTCCCCGGAGGTAAATCAATGATCAAGTAATCCAAGTCCCCCCATTTAGCATCCGAAATAAATTGCCGGAGCGCAGAGCTTGCCATCGGACCTCTCCACACAACCGCGTCTTCGCTGTTGGTTAGAAAGCCGATCGAGATCAGCTTTACCCCATACTGCTGAATGGGGATGATCTTGTTTTTTCCATCCTCTTGCACGACTCCAGGTTGTTCAAATTCACAATTGAACATCGTCGGAATGGAAGGACCAAAAATATCGGCATCAATGAGCCCAACATCTGCTCCCGTCCGTGCCAGAGAAACAGCGAGATTGGCAGCTACCGTAGATTTTCCAACACCACCTTTACCGGAAGAAACAGCGATAACGTTCTTGACCCCAGGGAGTACCGGACCATTGTCTCGGTTTGTGGTCACGTTGGAAGTCATGTTGATGACCATCTTTATCTCGCCAAAGTGCCTCTTAATTGCTCCTTCGCAGTCTTTTTTGATGAGTTCTTTGAGTGGACATGCGGGTGTGGTTAGCACCACATCGAAAGCTACGGCCTGTTCGGATACATGAATGTTCTGAATCATGCCCAGTGTCACGAGGTCTTTTTTCAGGTCAGGATCCTGAACTTCACTTAGTGCCTTGAGGAGGTTTTCCTGTGTCAATTCCATTAAGGGTGCAAGTTAAATACCATTGCTCTATCAACCAGCCAACTATGCGTTCGGTTCGAATTCAATCCAGTAATTTTGAACTTCTTTATGATCCACCCCTCGACGATAGAAGAAATCAAGAACCGCCTAGACATTGTGGAGGTGGTTGGGGACTTTGTGACACTCAAAAGATCCGGATCAAGCTTTAAGGCGCTGAGCCCGTTTACCAATGAAAAAACACCTTCCTTTTACGTAGTCCCGTCCAAAGGCATTTTTAAGGATTTTAGTTCGGGGAAGGGAGGGGATGCAATCACTTTTGTCATGGAAGTGGATGGGCTGAGTTACGTTGAGGCCTTGAAATACCTGGCGGGAAAGTATGGCATTGAAATCAAGGAGGAAGAGCAGTCGGATGAGGCCTTACTTGCCCAGAACAAGCGTGAAAGCCTCTATATCGTATTGAATTTTGCCAATGAGTACTTCCAGGATGTGTTGCACGAGTCAGAAGAAGGCAAGGCGATTGGCCTCAGTTACTTCAAGGAGCGGGGATTTCATGAAGAAACCATTAAGAAGTTTGAATTGGGCTATTCAAAGGAGATTTGGGATGGTTTGCTAAATGAAGCTGTAAAGAAAGGATACAACAAGGAATTGCTGGCGGAGGCAGGATTGGTGATAGACAAGGACGGTAAATCGTACGATCGGTTTCGAAGCCGTGTTATGTTTCCGATTCACAATGTCTCGGGAAAAACGATTGCCTTTGGAGGAAGAAAGCTTTCCAGCACAGACAAGTCCGCGAAGTACATCAATAGCCCCGAAACAGAGCTTTATTTCAAGAGTAAAGTTTTGTATGGATTATTTCATAGCAAAAATGAAATAAGGAAGGAAGACAATTGCTTCCTGGTAGAAGGATATACAGATGTCATTTCGATGCATCAGGCTGGAATTGGCAATGTGGTGGCTTCTTCAGGGACAGCCTTGACGGAGGATCAGGTAAAGCTCATCAAGCGGTATTCACAGAACGTTACCGTCATTTTTGATGGAGATGCGGCGGGAATTAAGGCTTCCATGCGGGGGATTGACTTACTGTTAGAAGGTGATTTGAATGTCAAGGCAGTAGCACTGCCGGAAGGGGAAGATCCGGATAGCTATGCAAAGAGTCTGGGTGCTGCAGGTTTTCGGGACTTTGTCTCCGAGGAGGCACAAGATATTATCCGTTTCAAAACCAAGGTATTGCTGGATGAGACAGGTGATGACCCGGTAAAGAAGGCAGGGGTTATCAAAGATATCATTACCTCTGTTGCCAAGATCAGTGATCCGGTTAAGCGGACAGTGTACATCAAAGAGTGCAGCGATCTGTTGGGAATTGCTGAATCCGTGTTGGTTGCAGAACAGAATAAGATACTCATAGAAAAGCGGAAAGGTCAATCTTCTGCTGCTCCATATTTACCTGAACCCGAACTGCCTTCCGGAGAGGAGGCTCCCCTGGATCAAACGGATATTGGTAAAATCATCGAATTGCAGGAAAGAGAGAGTATCCGACTGCTCGTGAACTATGGAAAAAACAAAATACAGACAAGAGAGCTTACGGATGAGTACCAGATTAGCTATTTTCTGAACGAAGCAGATGAAATTCAGTTTACTAACTCAACATACCGCAAGATCGTGGAGTTGTTTAGGGAAAAGCTGAGAGAGGGTGAGGTGATTGATGGTGACTTCTTACTAAATCATGAAGATGATGAAGTACGAAAAACGGTCATAGATCTCAGTACAGAAAAGTATGAAATAAGTACTAACTGGTTGGAGAAGTATAAGATTTACGTACCTCGCGAGACGGAGTTCTTGAAGGATGCAACGTACTCTAATATACTTCGACTGAAGTTTAGAATTGTCCAACAGTTGATTGAGGAGGAGACCAGTAAGTTGAAAGAAACCACTGATGAAAGGGAAATAGATGAACTTTTGGATGATATAAGTGAGTTAAAAAAGGTAGCAGTGGAAATAGGCAATATTTTAGGAAACGTTTTAGTAGGATAGCAGATGCTAGACAAAATAGAAGAGGCCATAGCAGCCATAAAAAATGGAGAAGTCATTGTCGTTGTAGACGATGAAGACCGTGAAAATGAAGGGGACTTTATCTGCGCCGCAGAAAAAATCACTCCGGAGATTATCAATTTCATGTCAAAGGAAGGTCGAGGGTTGATTTGCGCTCCCATCACAGAGTCACGATGTGAGGAGTTAGAGCTTGACCTGATGGTAGGGAAAAATACCGCCACTTTCGAGACCCCTTTTACCGTATCCGTAGATCTGATCGGTCACGGGACAACCACGGGTATTTCCACCTCTGATCGTTCGAAGACGATACAAGCTTTAGTCAATCGAAACACAAAACCAGGAGACTTGGGTCGTCCGGGTCACATTTTCCCACTGAAGGCGAAGAACGGAGGCGTGTTGCGAAGATCTGGTCACACCGAGGCTGCGATAGACTTTGCGCGGTTGGCAGGGTTAGAGCCGGCAGGAGTTTTGGTAGAGATCCTCAAGGACGATGGCACGATGGCCAGACTTCCGGATTGTCGGAAGATTGCCGATAAGTTTGGCCTTAAGCTGGTTTCCATAGCGGATTTGATCGAGTACCGCATGGCTACGGAGTCCCTGGTAGAAGAAGAAATCACGGTAGATATGCCGACGGATTGGGGAGATTTTCAGCTTAAGTCGTTCAGACAGATAAATACAAACGAACAGCATCTTGCCCTGGTAAAGGGGAGTTGGGAGCGACAAGAACCTGTGCTGGTCAGAGTCCATTCTTCTTGCGTGACCGGCGATATTTTTGGATCGTGTCGTTGTGATTGTGGAGGCCAATTACATGGCGCGATGTCGATGGTCGAAAAAGAGGGAAAAGGGGTGGTCTTGTACATGAATCAAGAAGGTAGAGGGATTGGACTTGTGAATAAGCTTAAAGCTTATAAACTTCAGGAACAAGGAATGGACACCGTGGAAGCCAACCTGGCACTAGGGTTTAAGTCCGATCAAAGAGATTACGGGGTTGGTGCTCAAATACTGAAGAAAATCGGGGTAAACAAGATGCGATTGGTTACAAATAACCCTAAAAAGCGTGTAGGGCTAATGGGATATGGCTTGGAAATTGTAGAGAATGTAGCGATCGAAATTGCGCCAAACACGTATAATCAGAAATACCTCGAAACCAAGCGTGACAAAATGGGGCATGAAATTTTAAAACGGTAGTACACCATGAGAAGTCTCCTGTTTTTCCTTTCCGTGCTATGTTGCCTATGGGGATTTTCCCAGCGGTTTTCTTCAGATGTCTTTCATAAAGGTTTCATGGTAACCGCCGAAAAGGATACGTTAAAAGGAGAGCTGAAATACGACTTAGAAGCAAACGTCCTCACGATGGTTGGAGGTGGAAAGACCTATTCATTTTCCAGTCACAAGATTTTCTACTTCGAAATTTTTGATAAAATCCAGAACAACTACCGACAATTCTATTCCATACCTTACAATGTCAATTTCGATTACAAGATTCCCGTATTTTTTGAGGTCGTATACGAAGGGAAACTCTCCTTACTTCGGCGTGAACAGATCGTGACGCGTTCGGTCAACACTTCGTCCGTGTATTGGGGAGGGGGCAATGTCCGGCAGAACGTTTTGGAATACTCTTACTTCTTTTTGGACGAAAAAGGAAAAATCACCTTTTTCAATGGTAAGAAAAAAGACTTGTTTCGATTCATGTTCAGAAAGCAAAGTCAAGTAAAAGATTTCATCAAACAAAATCGTCTGGACACTGATCGGTCTGCGGACCTTGTGCGAATCACCGCGTTTTACAATTCAATATAATACATGGCTAAACCCTTAATTCTAATTTCCAATGACGACGGCATCACTTCCAGAGGGATCCGCAAATTGGTTGAAATTGCCCGTGATCTGGGAGAAGTAGTTGTAGTTGCACCTGATAGCCCGCAATCAGGGATGGGACATGCCATTACGGTAGGCGACACGCTCAAACTGAAGAAGAGTGATTTGTTTGAAGGCATTGAAGCGTACGAGTGCAGTGGTACACCGGCGGATTGCGTGAAGCTAGCGAAGCATCATGTACTGAAGACGCGTTCCATCGACTTGGTTATCTCAGGAGTCAACCATGGGAGCAACAGTTCTATCAGTGTGTTGTATTCCGGAACGATGAGTGCCGCGATTGAAGGGGCCATCGAAGGACATCCCTCCATTGGTTTTTCGTATTGTGATTACGATCCCAACGGGGACATGTCACACATCGATGCGTACGTCAAGAAGATAATTTTGGAGGCCTTAACGAATGGTGTTCCGAAGGGAATTGCCTTAAATGTGAACTTTCCCGTGATCCAGAAAGAGCAAATCAGGGGTATAAAAGTATGTCGACAAGCAAATGCGGCTTGGGAGGAACAGTTTGATGAGCGAAAGGACCCTTACGGAAGAAGCTATTTTTGGATGGTCGGAAATTTTGTCAATCACGATAAGGGGGAAGACAATGATGAATGGGCACTGGCCAATAATTATGTCTCCATTGTGCCTTGTCAGTTTGATATGACAGGGCATCATGCTATTTCACAACTTAACGAAGCCTGGGATATCTAGCTTTTTATTTCCTGCGCAAAGGAAAGGATAAATCCGTTTGGATCGGTAATGTCAAAGTCACGCATGCCCCAGGGGCGGTTCGCAATCTCATTGGTAATGTTGGCACCACTTTTTTGATATTCCTCATGCAATGCATCCACATCGTGAACAAAGATGTTCAATGCAACATGTGCCTTTGATGGGATAAATTCATCTTCTCGCTTTGAGAAGTGAATGCTTACCGCTTCGTCTCTGTTTACGACTACATACGAAGGGGGATCTTCCCACGTAAACGCGATCTTAAATCCTAAGACCTCTTGATAATACATGGCGGATTCCAACGGCTGATCCACGGGAAAAATAGCGGAGGCATGCGAAAACAGTTTCTTCATAGCTTTTCACAATGGTTTGGAAGCAGGTCATGCATAAGCTGGTTTAGTTTTTTTCGTAAATCAATGCCGGAATGATTTTCAATTTTTCTACCATCGATTTCATGAATTGGGGTCAGTTCCCCCATGGTACCCGTTGCAAAAACCTCGTCTGCGTTATAGAAATCGACCAGACTTAAGTCTGCCTCCTTTGCTTCGATCCTGGACTTTTCCGCCAGCGATAGCACGAAACCACGGGTGATTCCATGCAGGCAGGCTGTCGCGTACGGTGTATAGAGCTTCGCATCTTTTACCAGGAAGAGATTTGTGTCGTTGAGCTCCGCCACGAACCCGCGTTCGTCCAACATGATGGCTGCATCCACGCCAGCAACATTGGCTTGAATTTTAGCCAGGATGTTATTTAAGAGGTTACTATGGTGGATTTTGGAATCCAAAAATTGGGGGCCATTTCTGCGTTGGGTTGAGGTAATTACTTTGATTCCAGTGGTATTGTCGTAAACCAGCGGCTTCCATTCAGCCAGCACTATAAGACAACTTTCCTTTTGATTTAACCGAGGGTCCATCCCAGAGGTTATTTTCTCTCCTCTGCTCAGTGTAAGGCGGATGTGCGCATCCTCCTCCATTCCATTGGCATGTAGTGTTTTACGGATGGCGTCTTTGATAAATTCCCGAGAGGGCACGTGCGCAAAGTGAAGTGCTTTAGCCGAGGCAAACATGCGGTCGATGTGCAGATCGAGGTGTAAGATTCCCTGCTTATATACGCGTAGTCCTTCCCAAATAGTGTCACCACCTTGTACGGAACTATCGAATACGGAAACTTTAGCTTCATCACGATGATAGAGCTCGTCTCCAACCCATACGTGAATGTCTTTGTTCTGTGGATTGTATTGTTGTAGCATTTGATCGACTAGATTTTCAAGGCATAGTTATTCAATTTTTCGAAATAGGGCAGTGCTTCCTCATACAAGGCTTTGCAGTGTTGGGGTAAAGGACGTTCGCTAGTAGGTTGTTTCGAAAAACCGGTGGAGTCATGGACGTTACGATACCAGTAGGCGGCCCAGACCCCGTCCTCCGGTATAGGTCCTTTCTTCCATGAAAGCATCTTCTTTGAGAAGGGAATTGACAGTTCTTGGCATAATCGACTTAATCCCTTTTCCGGGTGTTGCAGGATTTGGTTACTGTCAATGACGATTGGACGTTGATCGCTATGCTGTTCGATGTAATCGAGTAAGTCTGCCTCTTCCTTTAGCCCTATGTCTTGTAGCGTGGGGTGCGTAATCACTTGTGCAAACGAAGCAATGAGTTGTTTCGGATTACGAATAAGGAACACATTTTTGACGGATCTCAGGTACGACCAGTCCAAGCCAATGTGGTGATGAGCCATGTTCTTCAAAAAAATGTATTCATGCTTTTCATGCATTGCACGAACTTCTTTTAAGATCTCCGTTGGATCATTTGACATACGCTTGAGCACTGCGGCCCGACCCGGATGATCTAGTTCCGGAAATCGCGATAAGTAGAATGCATAAAATGGTTCATCAATGACCTTGGTATCAAGCCGTTGGGCAAAGGAGTACATCAGCGCAGTGGAGATGTTTCTGGGACCGGAAATTAGGTTTAGGATCAAGAGGAAGTAGTTAGATGATTTTGAAAAAAACGGGCTAGGGCTCTGAAAATGGAAGTTTTAGGTTACGTAACTGCATTTTTGTATAGGTATTGTATGGGCATTTTTTCATTGGTCGATTAATATCCAAATTTCATCGAAGGGTGTGAATATTCGATCTGCAAACGTTTCCGCTAAAAGTACAATTAAAGAGGCCCATACTCAATATTAAGTCAGCATTCTGACATAAATACTTCTAAAAAACGCTCATTTCAACACCAAATAAAATTTTGCAAAGCTTCAAAAACCTTTCTACTTTGGCGTTGGCTTCACCACAAGCCTAGTTTTTAAACATTTTTGCTAACCTTAAAACACTCCATTATGAAGAAACTGTTTCTGGTTTCTTTAATGGCTTTCCTGACGTCTGTCACGATGGCACAGGATGTAGAACTTCCAGAGGAAGGGGCATATCTTGAGTCGGGGAATCTGTTAATTGAAATCACATCTTCACCGTTTGGTAGAGACGACGCCTATTCAAGCAACGCTCTACTGAATTTTGGCCAGTTCAGGGCCAGATATGCATTAACTGAACAACTTGTGCCTCGTCTTGGTCTCTGGTTTTACGTAGATGATAACCAAAGCGGTATCTCTACACCGGATGTTACCGAGACGATTACTGAATTCATGGTTGCGCCAGGAATTGAGTACCACTTCATCAATGAGAATGGATTTACTTCCTACGCTGCATTTGATGTTCTTATTTCAAGAAGAACCATGGAAATGCAGGCGACCAATGACTTTGATGTCGCGGGAGTAATTGACAATGTCAGTCCTGCAAGTTGGGGCGAAAATCGGGCCTTCGATTTTGATGAGCGAGGCTTCTTTGGAATTGGTGCGCAGATTGCAGCAGGTGCTGACTACCATTTTTCTTCACGTTTTTACATTGGTGCAGAAATTGGTTTTTATGCAATGTCGGGCAAAAGCTCGGATGTGGAGGTAGATGGGGCATTGTATCAGCAGGGAATTTCTTTCTTCCAAGCGGGTGTCATGACAAGCAACTCATTCCGAATTGGATTTAAACTACTATAAAACTTATATACTACCATGAATAAAATTTACAAAACATTATATCTAAAAGCACTG
>CAZQJU010000074.1:0-17661 GCA_964593185.1 uncultured Roseivirgaceae bacterium | reverse complement strand
GGGGATCTAGTTTCAGGTCAGTTAGTAAGCTTTGAAAGGAAATGGCTGGCGGAAAACGCTTCTCCTTGAAGTCGGCATCCGGCATAGCATTCTTTCCCTTGATCAGCTTTCCGAATTGACCTGATACGGACATTTGGAAAAACAAAGGAATAATCACCAGAAAGAATAAGTACGATATTAATCGCTTCATAAAAAAGATAATTTTTTGAATCAAGACCAATGTTAGGCCTCCTGTTCAGCAACACTGACTTTGACCTGATAAGCGTCCATGACTACTTGATCAGTGACCGTCTTGAGAAACTGAACGTAGGTTCTTTCACAAAGGACTTTTTCCCAATTGGCTCACTTCACATGATGCTTTTCATACCTTAATTGTAGTATGATTAAAAATCAATTACTACATTTACGGTAGGAATACTTAATCATGGGAAAGAATCATCTGGGAGAACTTGAAGAACTTGTCATGCTCACCGTCGCTCTGCTAAGGGAAAAAGCGTACGGATTTGGGATCATCGAAGAGCTTGAGACACGCATGAATCGATCGGTTAGCATTGGAGCAATGCAAACGGTCTTGAAAAGACTCGAAGAAAAAGGATATCTGACGTCGGCATTCGGCGAGGCCACCACCTCAAGAGGTGGCCGTAGAAGACGGTATTATCAGCTAACGAACGTGGGTATCTCCCTACTTGAAGAAACGCAAGTGCAACGCATGGGGCTTTGGAACGCGGTACAAAAGTTAGGTTTCTCTCCTCACTAATCAATCCAAAGAGACAAGCGATGATTAAAAATCCGACCAAGTGGTATTTCAAGGTGCTTTCGCTGTTTTGTAAGCCAGAGTACCTCGAAGAAATTGAAGGCGATATTCTAGAGCGCTTTGAGAAAAGACCTTCAAAATGGCTACTCATGTTTGAAATCCTGAAGCTAATTCGAAAGCCATTGATGAAAGACCTTGGCGGCACGTATCGATTGAATCGATACGGGATGCTTAAAAATCAATTAACAACCTCCTTGCGGTTCATGAAGAGAGAAAAAGCCTTTGTCCTGATGAATGTGACGGGGCTCTCCATTGCAATGGCATGCTGCCTATTTATTTTTCTGTGGTTGTCCGACGAACTCCAATACAATGCTCACCTAGAAAGTGGAAATCGGGTTTGTACTGTTCTCAATGCGGAAATACAGACCAATGGAGAAATCAAAACCCATCGAACAGTTAGTTTCGCACTAAAGGCTGTCCTTGAAGAGCATTATCCCATCATCGAATCCTCCGCGACACTATCTCGGGGAAACTGGATGGCATTTCAGGTGGGTGAAGATCTGGTGGAATGGGCAGGTGTAGATGCCACACCCGACGTATTTAGTCTTTTTGAAATCGACTTCTTGCTTGGAGGTTCCCGACAAATGTTTGAGAATGCACAAGGGATTGCAATTTCTGAAAATGTTGCTGAAAGCTATTTCGGCAAGGACTGGAGAAAGGAAAACATCATTGGAACATTCATGGAAAATGATCAGCGAGAGACATTTGAACTGGTCGGTGTTTACAAAAATCAACCTAAGCGTACTACGGTAAAATTTGATTTTGTTGTTCCATTTGCCAACCTCGTGAATAAACGACCTTGGCTCGAGAGTTGGAAAAACAACACCAGTAAAGTCTTTGTGAAGCTCAAAGATGGTGTGGATGTAACAGAAGCTGACCTAATACTAAGAGAAGCAATCAATGACAATCGTGTTGGGGAATTCCAAACAACTCGAGCACTTTTCTTGCAGCCGTTCAAAGATATGTACCTCTATAACAGGTACGAAAATGGGTTAATCACAGGTGGCAGAATAGACTATGTCAGGCTACTCTCCGTTGCGGCGCTGCTTGTCCTGATTTTAGCCAGTATCAACTTCATGAATCTCACCACTGCCCGAGCGAGCAAAAGAGCGAAAGAGACGGGCGTTCGAAAGGTCGTTGGAGCCTCCGGAGCAAGCATTCGGAGACAATTTCAATTGGAATCGATCCTGATGACGTTGTTTTCCGTTTTCCTGGCTTTGGTCATTGCTTTGTCACTGTTTTCTCAATTTGAGCAGTTGACGGGAAAGGATTTCGACCTATCCCAATATTCCTGGAAATCAGTTTCGCTTGTTCTTGCTTTTGTACTGGTCCAAGGTATTTTCACAGGCCTCTATCCTTCATTCTTCCTGTCCTCGTTTAGTAGTATCTCCCTGCTAAAAACCGGGAGCTTCCTACCTAAAAAGCAGCAAGGTGTGCGGAAACTACTTGTGGGATTTCAGTTTACCATTACCTTAATCATGGTTGTTGGTGCGCTGACCGTCTACCAGCAAGTCACCTACATTCAACATAAAAATATCGGATTGAATCGCAGTAACCTTATCCGGACCTATTCTTATGACATGGATCCAGATCGCGAATATGAGACGTACAAAAGTGACTTGCTCAGTAAACCAGGGATAGCCGATGTAACCCTGGTAGATCAGTTATTGATTGATGTTAAGAATTCAACTTCAAGGATTACCTGGGAAGGCAAAGAAGCTACGGAGGGCCTGGAGTTTCACTACATGCAGGCCAATCCAGACTTCATTCCCACCATGGAAATAGTACTTAAGTCGGGAAGAAACTTCGATTGGGCACTCCAATCCGATACGAACAGCTATCTCATCAATGAAACTGCGCAAGAGCTGATGGGACTGGACGATCCTATCGGCAAAAAGCTGGCCTTTGTACACCACGAAGGCCCGATAGTAGGCGTGATGAAGGATTTTCACAATGCTTCTCTCCACAGTGCGATAGAACCGATGATCATCCGAAACCGAATGAAGGATAGCTGGATGGTGCTTGCGCGTTCAAAACCTGACATGCAAAAGGAAGCGATCCTTTCACTAGAAGAAGTGTTTAGGACGTACAATAATCCGGACAGGTCTTTCTGGTATCGGTTCGTTGATGACATTTTCAACAGTAAGTACAGAAGTGAGTTATTGGTGAAACAGCTCTCCTGGTATTTCACCATCGTATCAATCGTGATATCGTTGTTGGGCCTCGTCTCCCTGGTGGCCTACCATGTGGAAAGAAAAACAAAAGAAGTAGGGATACGCAAGATTCTGGGAGCTTCTGCAATGCATATCTTCCGAATGCTGTCACGTGATTATACCCTATTGCTGTTCGGTGCGATCCTCGTCGCATTTCCCATTGGTTATTTCATCATGACTGATTGGCTGAATGGGTTTGTTTATCGAATCACTTTGGACTGGCGAGCATTTGCCTTTGCAGGGTCATGCACACTCCTTGCTGCGTTGGTGATCATCAGCCTACTTACAAAGAAAGTGGCGCAGTCCAATCCGGTGGAATCGTTGCGCGATGAATGAGAGAGAAAATCCTAGCTCTGGAAACAAAAAAATCAATCAACCTTCAAGAACTCTTTAAAAAACGTCCTTTGAACTCGATCGAACCAACAGCTAACCTTGACCGAATTCCTTCCCTTGATTTCCTACGTGGGCTCGCCATCCTGGGGATCCTATTCATCAACGTGGAAAACTTCGCCTATCCGGACTCGTGGAGTCCCTGGAAATATGGATTTGAAAGCGATGTTGACAGGGATACCCGATTTTGGGTGTACTTTCTGACACAGGGAAAATTTTACACCCTATTTGCGTTACTCTTCGGGGTTAGCTTCACGATTTTCCTGGAAAGATTAGCAAAAAAGAAACAAGGACTCCTTGCTATGGACCTGTACGCAAGAAGGTTGCTTTGGCTGTTTGTCATCGGTGTGGTCCATGCTTACTTTATTTGGGAAGGCGATGTGCTCTATCACTATGCGATCTGTGGCTTTTTGCTCTTTCCGTTTCGGTCTATGAATAGTCGTTCTTTATGCCTAGTCGCAGGGATTTTGTCGCTAGTCCTACTCAGCAATACCTATCGTCTGACTTCCAAGAGAATCGATTCTTATCAAATGTTCTGTGAGACCCAGAGCATTCCCAAGGAAAAGTGGACTCCTGAGCAAGAAAAACAACACAGCTACTGGACAGCTAAGTCACAAATACAATCACCGGATACCGCTTATTATGCTGCTCCCAAGCCTACGTATGTTCGTGGGTTAATTGATTCTTATGAACGATCAACTTTACACAAAGGCACCATCTATCATACAGGATTGCTCTTCCGATCCTTGCTGATCATGATCATCGGAATGCTCCTATACCGTTCCGGCATTTTTCAGGACTACACCCATTGGAAACGCTACTGGTTGATCAGTTTTAGCGTGCTGATCTTGGGGTTGGTGGTGAATTTTCTGAGGTATCACCAATGGACGTACGAATACAATGTCCCCATCTTACACTATGGACGAGCCACCCTATTCACCTTTCCAAAAGAGATCTTAGGCCTTGGGTATCTTCTTGTATTTAACGGGTTATTTCAGCGATACTTGACCAGGCTACGAATCAAAATGATTTCAACCATCGGCAAGATGGCGCTATCCAATTACATCCTCCAAAATGTCCTTGCAGGCTTCATTTTTTATGGATACGGATTGAATAAATTTAACAGTTTTACCAGGTTTGAGTTGTTGGGTGTTGTGGCAATTATTTGGGCGATACAAATACTCCTGAACCTGGTATGGTCCCGTACCTTTTCTCGGGGACCTCTTGAAAGCCTATGGAGAAAGCTTACCTATTTCGAAAGCATCACGCCTCAAACCAACCAAGCTCAATGAAAAGTAAGTTTGTCAATGCAACTCGCTGCATTCTCTTTCTCTTTGGTCTCGGCACCTTAAGTATTGGATGCAATACTAGCCCCAAGGTGATGGTAAAGGCCCGCATGACAGACCCTACCAAAGGCTTTGATGTATCCTTTGCCCAGTACCTCAAAGACTTGCAAAAAACACAACTCTCCGTCACTCAAAATCCGGGAGCCTCCATCTACGTTGTGAAAGATACTGCAGTTTATCTACGACATCTTTACGGCATCCGGGATCTGGAGACAGGTGCCCCCGTGACGGATAGCACACTTTTTAGAATGGGTAGTCTGTCCAAAGGGTTTACCGGGATTTTGGTCGCCAAGTTGCATGAAAAGGGCATACTCGATCTCAATACTCCTGTAGTCGATTACCTCCCTTGCCTGTCCAAAGGAGAAAATGAGGAAGTCAAAAAGATCAATTTGACTCACTTACTATCGCACAGCTCGGGGATTACCCCTCATGCCTATACCTTAGATCTCGAAAGTGGTGTGCTTCCAATTGACTTATGCGAAAGGTATGAACGACTGATAAATAGCAGTAGACGGGAGGTACATTTCTATCAAAATGCCTTTTTTGCCTTGATCGAAGTCATCATTGCGAACGAAACGGGTAAGCCTTTCGCAGAGGTACTCCGCGAAGAATTGTTTGAGCCTTTGGGAATGAACTCCGTAGCGCTCGACCATGAATCCTATCTGGAATCAGGAAACTATGCGGCACCTCATCGGTGGAACAGGCGGAAAAAGAGGTACGAAAAAGTCCCTTTCAAACGCAAGTACTACAATGCTGTTTCAGCTGGAGGTATAAGCATGTCTTCTGCAGACCTGTGCAAATGGATGAAGGCGCTTTTAGGACACCGGAAAGACGTGATCAGTGAACAAGTGTTGCAACTTGCATTCCACAAACATATCGATACGAGGAACGACCCACGAAATGTCAACCGATGGCCTGGAGTCGACTCGGTGCATTATGGCTTAGGTTGGAGGCTTGTGGACTATCAGGGAAAAAATCTGATGTATCATGCTGGTTATGTCGACGAATTTAGGTCTGAGATTCTCATTGACCCCAAGGACAAAGTGGGCATCTTTGCCGTATTCAACAGTGCCACGTCTTATGCAAGTAAGGTAGTCCCAAGTATTCTGCAAGGCCTGACCCTCCGAGAAAAAATTGATAATCGAGCACAAAAAAGTGTGTCACCGTGAATGTGAATTGTTGGCTTAATGGAGTCCGAATACACACGAGTCGCTTATTCGTCTTTTAAAGTCTCAGCGGGATTAGCACGTGCCACCTTAATGGACCTGGAACCCACTGTCAGCATTGTAATAGTGAGCGTTACGATGCAACTAAATACGAATATCCACCATTCCAGCGGAGTTCGGTATTCGTAATCCTGCAACCATGCACGCATACCAAAAAAGGCCAATGGTACTGCTATACAACACGATACGCCCACCAATAAAACGAACTCTCGTGACAGTAAGTGCAGGAGTGAAAAAAACGGAGCACCTAAAACCTTTCGTATGCTAATTTCCTTTGTCCGTTGCTCTACCATGAAAGATGCTAAACCAAAGAGCCCAAGGCAACTGATCAAGACCGCTAATACGGCAAAAACCTGGGAGATCTTCGCGATTCGGTCAATTTCAGCGAACTTCTTATTGTGCACATCACGAACAAAGCTGAATTTAAATGGGACCCCGGCAACATGCCTCTTGAAGATTTCCTCTATCTCGGAGATGGTTGACAATGTTGATTTTTGAGGATTTAACCTCATCAACATAAAGTTCAAAGAATTTCCCGGATTGATGATGTACACCGCTGGCTTTACCTGCTTGAATGGAGATTGAACCAACATGTCTTTTACGACTCCAATGATTTTGAAGTCCTTGAACCAGCTCACTTTTTTATCCAACGGATCCCCCAGCTGCATGTACTGAAGTGCAGCTTCGTTAATGATCATGGCTACGGAGTCACTGCTGTACTGGGCGGAAAAATCTCTTCCTTGAGTCACTTCCCACTTGATCGTATTGCCATAGGAATGGTTGACAAAGAATACGGCAAACATGGGATTAAAGCTAGGATCCATACCTGGCCAGCTAAATCCATCATTTTCGTTGTACACGTCTGTCAATGGCGACGAAGACTGCGTAAAGTGTGTGACTAGTCCCGATGCTAACAGTTCATTCTCAATTACACTGCTCTTGCTGAAATGGTCTGAAGCAATCATTTCTACCATGATGGTGCCGCTATCATCGTAGCCCAAAGGACGATCCGTTGCATATTCGATTTGACTATTGATAACCAAGGTGCCAATGATCAGCGCTACTGAGATCGTAAATTGAAAAACCACCAACACCTTTCGAAAGAATACCGCCGTGAGCGCATTTTGGTAGGTGCCTTTAAGCACTTGAATTGCATTGAATGAAGAAAGATAGATCGCCGGGTAACTGCCGGAAAAAAGACCTACCACAGTAGAGAAACCCAAACCAACCAACCAGTAGTAAACTGATCCGAACGGATAGGGTATTTCCTTACTTGTCAATAGGTTGAACCAGGGAAGCGCTGCAAATACCAAAACAGAAGAGATGAAAAAAGCCACAAACACGATCAATACGGACTCCGTCAGAAATTGACTAACCAGTTGGCTTCGTGCAATGCCAATGGACTTTCGGATTCCGACCTCCTTGGCACGTTTTACAGACTGGGCGGTACTGAGGTTCATGAAGTTCACACACGCCAACACCAATACAAAAGCCCCGATGATCCCAAACCACCAAACGTACGCTATGCCACCCCCTTTTTGCTCGCCATTTTCCCAATTCGATTGTAGATGCCAATCCTTCATAGGATGGAGGAACACCCTTGTATTGTAGAGACGCTCAGCTTCAGGAGTATTGTTGTACTTAATTCGTTCGATCTTGTTGCTTACCTGATCTAATTCTGCTTCTTCTTCAAGAAGGACGAAGAGCTGAAAAGAGTTATCATTCCAAGCTGTTTTATTGATCCACTTTGTTCGGGCTGCATACAGGTCCCAATTGGCAATGAAGCTGATACCATGAAAACTACTACTTCGGGAGATGTCTTCAAAAACCCCGGTCACAATCAGATCGACTCCTTGCTCATCGTACACTTTGAGGGTCTGCCCCAGTGCCTCTCGATCTCCGAAGAGTGCATTGGCAATCGACTTTGACAGTAAGATTCCGTCCACCTTATTCAAGCTTTCCCGGGTTCCTTGTAGCATACTCAACGACATAATTTCCGGTGCGCCAGCTCCCATAAAGGCTCCCTTTGCGGTGATGGAAGATTCGTTTTTAGCGATCGGATAATCGCCAAACCAAGTGGACGGAACGATCTGTTCGAAATCATCTTTGTATTGATGCGCCAATTCCAGGGACAAAGGAAATGGCATCGCGTCGTGGGTATGGGTCTCCGCATTCACCGTCTGATGCTGGTACACCTTCGCGACGCGGTCAAAATGTTTGTTCTCTTTGTCAAAGGAGACTTCATCAACTATCCATAGCGCAATGAGCATCGTGACAGATAAGCCCATCACCAACCCCCCTAAATTGATGAGCGTGTATAATTTTTGACGGAAGAGGTTCCGTTTTCCGATTTTTAAGTTGTGTAAGAGCATTCCGAATTGATTTAGGTGGGTGTCCCCGCTGGTCTTCTTCAGGAGCGCGGGTGTTAGCAATTTGAGTGTATCACGTACATACAAGCGTCGCGCTTTCTGGAGGCCATGAATTTCAAGGTGATCATAAAATCGCTCCTCAAGGTCCCCTTCGATCTCTTCCAGATAGCTTTCCTTAAGCAAACGAAACACAAAACGGCGTGGCCACTGAGGTGGCTTTACATCATAGTCAATCATTTGCTAGGCTTTGCTGGTTCCAATTTGAGGCATCGCGTTCCATAGTTGCGTTCTCACCTCTTTCATTTCGTGAAGAATCTGATGGGCATAGGGTGTAGCCGAATAAATGCGCTTTCGCTTCCCTCCCCTCTTTTTTGAGGCCTCTCCCAATTTAGAGGTTAGAAAACCATTTTCTTGCATTCGCTTAAGGGCAGTTTGAATCGCTCCGACGCTGAGTGATTTTCCAAGTCGCGCTTCAAGATCTCGTTGGATCTCGACACCATACGCCTCCTCTTGGAGGACAATAATCGTCATCAAGATTAATTCCTGGAATTCTCCTAACCTATTCTTAATCATAGAATATTATTACTAATTGAAGTAATTATAAATAATTATATTACTATTAATTGAAGTTTTAATAAAAGGTTGCATATATGCAGAAAAATATTTTGACTTTTTTCCCACTTAGTTTTCCCGAAGTGCTGAAACTGGTGTGGCATCTAGGAATCTTTTGCGCATCTAGCCTACCCGATATTGTAGCAATTTTTAAGTATGAGACCCTGAATCTAGTTCAGGGTGACCTCAAATTTGTAAGATGAGCTACGCTAGGCCGGAGTTCTTACCCTATCTATTCGGAGTAACGCTGATCCTGCTTCAGCCTCTTATGAAAATCATATGCACACTAACCTACCGAAATTGCAGCATTTTTAAGTGTAAGACCCTGAATCAAGTTCAGGGTGACCTCAAATTTGTAAGATGAGCTACGCTAGGTCGGAGTTCTTACCCTATCTATTCGGAGTAACGCTGATCCTGCTTCAGCCTCTTATGAAAATCATATGCACACTAACCTACCGAAATTGCAGCATTTTTAAGTGTAAGACCCTGAATCAAGTTCAGGGTGACCGCAAATTGTAAGATGAGCTACGCTAATACGGAGTTGTTACCCTCTCTACTCGGAGTAATGTAGAACCTGTTTCAGTATCCTATAAAATCATCAGCTTAGACTTACTGATTCTAGCTTTCTAGCACCTAGCTTGGGTTCGCATTGTTTACGCTTCCTGATCCACTGATTGTTGAATTGATGGTTGGATTGCCTTTATAACTTACACTGCCACTTCCCGAGATAAGGACGTCCAAAACATCACGCACATTTACGCTGGCATCTCCCGATCCACTTACGATAGCCTGGCAAGTTTCGCTTGGTAAAGCAAAGGCAGCAACACTTCCCGAACCACTGATGCTCACCTCTAACTCTTGAGTTGTCCCTTCCACAGAAATTCCTCCGGATCCGCTTACGGTGCATTCCATATTGGTAGTTTCAAAGCGTCCATCGATAGATCCGGAACCGGAAGCTGTCAGTAAAACACTGTTTTGACTGAAGGAGTCTTGCACCACTACGTTACCGGAACCACTTACACTCACCGCTGTAAGCATCGGTACGGTAACATTAATCACAATACCTTCATCTGTAGTGATACATGAATCAAAGTCGCCAATGATCCAGGTATTGTCTGTTACGGATGTCTGCCGAAGCAATTCTACAATGGAGCTCTGTGCTGTTACGGTTACTCGCTGATCGCTTCCCTTCGTGATAAAAACATTTCCTGAAATTTCTAAAGAAAGTTTGCTGAAGGAATCCAACTCCAATTCTTCCTCGATCACCTCCCCGGTAGCTGGGCTACAATTGAGATCTCCGTCACAACTTAGAAAGGTGACAGCACAAAGCAAGCATGATAGTAGTGTGATGTTTTTCATAGTAGTCCTTTTGTATTGGTTAGTCAAATGAAAACTCACTTAACCCTATATTTCTCCAATTTGATACATGTTTTTACGCCATGAAACTGGTAATGGTGATTCGGAGGTAGCGAAAAAGTGAGTCAAATGACTGATGACCTGGTCATGGCTTCCAAATAGTGTTGGCATGTTACTCTCCTTACCATTCTGCCGGATAGCTTCTTGAATCTTTTTTCGTATTCTGTATTGGCAATCTTCCTCGCAAATCTCAAGCGTATGGAGTTCCAAGTACATGAAACACAAGGTCTGAAACAATGTGGCACAGTATCGCTACCAACAATCCCCGCTTCCAAAAAATCCACCCAAATACAGAACCTGTAATTAAGTTTCCAGTCATCGTAACACCAATAGTAAAAGGTGTCAGCTCAACAAAATTCTTTGATAAGGGCAGGTGAATAAGTCCAAAAAATACTGCTGAGATCAATATACCTGTCCAGACTACACTAGTTGTTGGTTCTGCCGCTTTCTTAACAAAAAGTACGATTGTCACGATCAGCGACATCAATCCTAACCTAAACATGATTTCTTCCGTGATCCCAGCTGAGAAAGATACAAGCACATAAAAAGGTTTGGATGGACGAGGCAGTTTGGAAGGAACAGGATAAAACGCCTTTTGAATTTCAAATAAGCCTAACAGGACAAGCGAAACCATGATTGCCAACAAGAAACTGGATAATACAGCATTTCTGTTAGCTATCTCACTAAACGGCTTTTTTGAAAAAATCCTGACAATTAGTGGGGCTCCCATTTGGGCGCTCGAAGAAACCCATAATCCAATAACAACCATTAGAGCGCCGACCATCAGACCACTCATCGCTACCGTAGCCAAATCCGTATAGATTGACTCACTCAGCTTTATTTCCGTCTTTCCAGCTTCTATGTTCAACCTTTTGACTTCTCTACTAAAGGGGATGTTCATGAGTGCACCAAAAACGAATAGCATAAGTACTGCAAATGAGACATGCCATCGATACTTTTTAGCTTCTTCTGCATTCCGTAAGGTGGCTGGTTTAGCTACTTCTTTCATGCCATTGATTTTTATTTTAAAAAAAGGGGGTGTTTTATACACTAACTCATATGACTTATTGGGCCCGTCTAAGTGCATGGATGAATTGAGCGTCTACCCAAAATTTATCAGCACTATCGCCGCCATAAGTTCTATGGAAGAAAAAGGAGTTCCCATCCGATGACACACTTCCGTATACGTCCCATAAATCGTCTGCAGGGTTTCTCAACTAATTGTCTTGGTCAGATGGTCTCCTTTTTAGAAAAAGATCTTGTACATCAGGTTGGGGAACAGTCCAAATTGCGTGACATAGTCAACCCCACCAGGAACATTCTCATTGTAATACTCAGATATCCTTCCTCGCGCATCGGTCAGGTCATAAATATTGAAGTAGAGTTCATGTGCCACTTTGGGTTTATTCCATCGGTAGGCTAGTGACAAATCAATTTGGTATAGGTTGTCCAGCGAAGTGTCGTAGGCCCGATCATAGTCCCAGATCCGATTGTTGGCAGGATCTACCGCCAGGTTGCCATCTGAGTCACGTAAAAGCGGAATAATGTTTCTGCCCCCTCCAAAGAAAATCTTAGTATTCAATGTTAGCACCTGATTTCCGCTCTTACCAAGGTTTTCAAATTCACGTCCTGCTAAGATGTTTGCAATGTATCTGCCATTGTAAGCCGTGTTCCGCTCCACCCCTTCCAGCGATTTGTACTTTGACTGAAACAAGGATCCATTGATAAGAAAGTAGTAATGATCACTGAAATACTTCTCAATGGATACTTCCACGCCATAGTTTTTACCAGTCCCTTCGTTTACCAGTTCCACATATTCATAATCTATGCCTTCATTGATTGTAGCGTAATGACTGGTGTCACTATTGGCGACGGGAAGATTGTATAAATGCTGATAGTAAACCTCTAGTTTGGCTACAAGATCCTTATCAAATCGCTTTTCATACCCAAGCACATAGTGATTTGCCTTTAGTAGTCCCAAGTCGTTATTGGGTTCCGTCACAGTGCCATCCGGCTGTTCCACCCTTGCGAAATAGTTGTGGACATTTTCCATCGTACTGTGCATCCCAAATCCAGCATGTAAGGAATGTGATTCCCCTAAACTCCAAATGGCACTTAGTCGAGGCTCTAAGGTGCTTTTGTTATTGTACAGGACATTCATGTTGTGAAGTCCTGCCACAACAATGAAATTGTCTGCAGGTCTGTATTTCCAGTTGATGAAATTGCGCAACGTACCTATACGCTCATCAAATAATGCAAGCGTAGATTGGTTGCCGGACGGACCATCCAACAAGGACTGATTGTAATCAAATCCTAAAATGGCATAATTGGTCCCCAGTTGAAGCTTATTCTTGGCATTGATCTTATTACTATAGGTAACGGACGTCCGGTATGCCGTGCTCCGTATGCGGGAATCGTAAAAGAGCGCACTGCTCAAGGGCGAATCAGCGATTGGCTGATTGTTTTCATCTACCTCGAATCGGTTGGCTGTTACATCATCATCAATACCCTCGGCAGATGCTGATAGCGTTGTATGAATGCTACTATGATCGTTGAGGTAATACGTGTGCGTCAGTCCCAAATTGAGTAGCCCAGATTGCGTATTGTGATCCTGAAGCAGGTCTGAGGTGAGGACGTTATTGCCCGGAATCGCTTCTTCAGCTAAATCCTCCATATCAAAACCACTCAATCCCCCCAACCCAAATACTGAGAAATCTCCCATTTTCTTCGTTGGCAGTGTTACTTTAAACGCGGCATCCTGATATCTGGGAATTCCTGTGACATCCACCAGCCCAAGATCAGCGATTAGCGAGACGGTAGAGTAGCGATAGTTTACCAGGAAAGAACCATCATAGCCTTTCTTAAGTGGACCTTCGAACGTGATGTCTGTCCCCATGATACCCAATCCGAAAATGCCTTCAAATTTCTCATTGTTTCCAGCCCGAAGTCGCACATCGTATACACCGGATAGCACATCGCCGTACGCTGCTGAGAACGCCCCTGTATAGAAATCAGACTTCTCTAGCAGGTTGTTGTTCAGCGCGCTAATCCCCCCGGAACCAATGCCATTTTGATTTGCGAAATGGTTTGGGTTGGTTATCTGGACACCCTCCAGTCTCCACTGAACGTATTTAGGCGAATTGCCTCGCACAATGATGTCATTGCTCCCATCCTGCGTAGCAGCTACGCCTGCGAAGTTGGACATGATCCTGGTGGGATCGTTGAAGGGTCCAGCATAACGATTAGACTCTTCCGGAGATATGGATCGTCCACTGACGAGCACCATATCATTAACCGGTATTCCTTTTTCCATCTCTGCCGTGACCACGATCTCCTCCATACGCGTTATTGATTCTGTCATCTCAAGATTTATGACCGTTTCCTTGGCAGAGTGTACCAACACATTTGGTATTATTTTGCTTTCATAACCGATGTATGACAAGTGTAAATTCACCCGACCTATTGGAACCTTTGCTATCCTGAAGCCCCCATCAATATCTGAGATGGCCCCCATGGGTGGATTGCTTTCTGCAACCAAAACCGTGGCACCGATCAAAGGCAGTTTGGTATCCGCATCGATGATCTTTCCACGTATCACTTGATGCAACCCAAACCTCTTTTCCTTCGAAGGTGGCCTTGGAGTAATGACGATCGTGCTATTGACCTTCTTGAAGGTCAACGCACTGTTTTCCAAGCTTTTTTGTAATACCTCCTCCACGGTACTGTTTGTGAGTGAAAAAGTAGCAAGCGGGCATTTATCGATTTCCTCCTGATTGTATACAAAGCTGAAGTCGGAAAGCTGCTTGAGTCTGGCGATGATGGATGCCACTGATTCATCTTTGGCCTGAAAGTCGGGTATTTGTCCCATGCATTTCATACTCATTGCCAAACAGAAGGCTAATGCTAAAACACTGATGTTTAGATTTTTCATAACTTTACTATGATTAAAGATTCACGTTTTTAATTGATGAATTGAATGGGAGGTGTTGCAGCACTTCCCTTTCGTTTTTTACAGAATTAGGATTGTTTTTTCTTTTAGTTCAAATTTTACATCCGTGGTGAGTGTCAGCATCTCCAGGATGGCAGAAATGGGTTGGTTTTGTTCCAGACGAGCTGTGAAATGGTAACCACGAGCTTGTTCGTTTTTAAATTCAAAATCAAAATTGTACCAGCGGGCAAGCCTCCTCATCAAAGATTCCAGATCTTCATTTTCAAACTCCGTCATACCACGTACCCATGCGGTGTAGAGATCAGTTTCTACCTGTTCCACAGTCAAGCTTGAATGCACTTTCGCGTAGATCCCTTGTTCTCCGGGCACCAAGAATTGTTCGTCTGTCCGCGCGCGTAGTTTAACGCTCCCCTCGACAAGTGTAGTAGCGGCATTATCTTCGTTTTGATAGTCGGACACGTTGAACGAAGTTCCCAGTACCTGGACCTCCATGCTTCCTGAACTCACGATGAATGGCTTACTGTCATGAGCCACTTCGAAGTACGCTTCTCCTTGTAGGTAAACGGCTCTCGTGGTGTCTGTGAAAGCTACCGGAAAACGCAGTTTGGAATCAGCGTTTAGCGTTACTTTGGAACCATCGGCCAGGGCCACCTGATAGCGACCTCCTCGCGGAGTGATCAATTCATTGAAGATGAGTGAAGATACCGGCTCATCCGATTCCTCATCCAACGCTTCCTCCTTAGCATTGTAAGCGAGTGACTTCCCCCTATTGTCGATTTTTGACAGTCCTTGTACCATTGTTTTGGGAGCTGATTCACTGGTCAGGTCGATGAGCTCTCCTTCCGAGAGGACGAGCGTAGCTTTTTGAACCCCTGGTTCAATTACTTCGTCAATCTGGGCCAATGAATCTTTTGGCTGCATCGTGAAATAGTAGAATAAAGCGCCTGATAGCAGGAGCGGGAGAAGTAAGGTAGCGGCATAGCGCAGCCACTTTCTGGTATCCATTTTTACCACCTTGGTCGCAAACAGCTCCTCCTCAAGCTGACTCCAGGCACGTTCCTTGTCGAAGCGTTCATAGAGATCCAATTTACCCAGGAGGTGTTCGTTGGCTTGTAGCCGCTCGAAAAGGGTGACATGATCAGGATCTTCTTCCATCCAACGTTGAAGTTGAGCTTCTCCATCCGATGAGATTTCTCCCTTGATCTTCTGGGCGATGAGTTCAGCGATTTGAAAATTGTGATCCATGACGTTCCGATTATTCTGATGCTAAAACAACCAAGGTTAGAAAGTGGGTGAAGTGGATCCTGATTTTTTTTGCTATAGGAACAAAAAATTCAGCATGGCCGTCGAGAGCTTGTCTTTAAGCTTGCTGTACGCGATCTTCTTTTGGGTCTTTACCGTGTTTTCAGAGATGTCTAACGTCTCGGCGATCTCCTTGTTTTTCAGCCCCTTAAGCGCCAGCAGCATGATTTTTCTGGCCGACTGGGGTAGGTTCTCAACCTCCTGATACAAAAGGCGGAAGGTGTCTTCTTCAAGAATTTGCTGGGTGTATGATTGCTCGGACTCCAATTCGTGGATAAGTTTTTCTTCGTGCTTCTGCCTGACAGACAAATGTTTGAGGTGATTCAGGCACTTGTTTTTTACGGAGGTGTAAAGAAAAGCTTTGACGGCTTGTTCATTCTCAAAATTCCCCCATTGGTCCCAAAGACTGATGAACACGGATTGCACCAGGTCTTGGATTGTTTCAGTATCCGCAACAAATCGGTATCCGAATGCACAAAGCGGACGGAAGTAGGTATTAAAATGCGTTTCAAAGGTGTACCGATCGACCAAGGCTCCAAAATACATAAATAAACAGGAACGTGCTCCCTTGGCAGAGATGTCAGCCAACGTTTTCGTTTCCATACCCGTTGTTTCCTGGCAACCGCTTTCATTCTAAGGCCCATTTGGACCTGGGTAATGAAGTGATCTGGTTAGTTGGATCCGCGACAAGACTTATTTCATTCTAACTTCTACGGGCAGCACCGGGCCGTCATTTTCATTTAGACCAGTAAGATTCGTATGTTTAACGATGCTTACACCAAAAGCCAAAAGAAACCTTTCAAGGATTATTCCCTTCGGGATCATCTGGTTACTGAGTGGATGGATCGCTGATATCGTAAAGATCGGAGAAACACAAAACCAAACCTTCAATCCAGATACGGATATTTCCCTCACCCTTCCTGTACTGATTTTTGCCAGCCTTGCGAATTTTCTGGTTGGACTCCTGGTAGGAGCTTTGGAAGTGATCTATTTAGAAAAAAAGTTCTCCAAGCGAACACTAAGGGCGAAGTTCTTTTACAAATTCATAATCTACCTCTCCTTATTCATACTCATAATCGTCATCTTCTTTCCCGTGGCATCTTATCTCGAAACGGGTATAAGTTTGCTAGAAGCTGAAGCCTGGCAAAAGTTGGGTAGATTTCTAATAAGCGTCTCCTTCCTTATCACACTATTTCAATTGTCTGTTAGGCTTATGGTTTGTCTGATCTATTCAGCCATAAGTGAAAACATAGGACATCAGGTATTTTTAAATTTTCTCTATGGGAAGTACCATCAACCCAAAATCGAAAAGCGAATTTTCATGTTCCTTGACATGAAACACTCAACCACGATTGCAGAAAAAATTGGGCATGAGACGTACTTTAATCTCTTAAAAGACTACTATGATGTCATGTCAGACCCGATTATCAATTCACTCGGAGAAGTATATCAATACATTGGTGATGAGGTCGTCATAACCTGGAATGCATCCCAGGGACTAAAGGATAATAATTGCTTAAATTGTTTCGAGCATATCAAAGAAAACATGAAACAGCATGCTGATGCTTTCCAAAAAAAGTACGGATTGGTACCTGATTTTAAAGCAGGCTTACATACCGGAGAAGTCACCACCGGAGAAATAGGTGCGCTAAAAAAAGAAATTTTTTATACTGGAGATGTACTTAACACCACGGCAAGGGTACAAGGACTATGCAACGAAAACAATACAGACTTGATCTTGACCTCGGACCTATTGAACGGCCTGGAAGATCCAAAGCAATGGAACGCTGAGTACATTGGTGAGCTGCCCTTAAAAGGAAAGTCCAAGCCTGTCAAATTGCACAAGATGCATCGGTAAGATTTGTTCTGCAATTTGGCACATGGCATCATAACAACGGAACGGATTCAAGGTATATTCAAGCCATTTAAGCCATAACTCCGGCAAAACGACTGAAATTATACTCATGTCGCGGTAAATGGTTTTAGAACTATTGGGAATCCACTAGCTTTAATAACACTATAAT
>CAZQJU010000073.1:0-17674 GCA_964593185.1 uncultured Roseivirgaceae bacterium | reverse complement strand
CATCCTTTCTACTTTCAAGGACAGCAAAGTGATGCCTGTACCTGAAAATGAATAGTAACCTCATTCTATCTCAAGCCAAAGTAGATCAGATTGTTGATCGAATCGCCTACCAGATTCATGAAAACAACATGATGGACGAGGTGATGCTGGTAGGAGTAGACAGTGGTGGAAGAAGACTTGCGGAGCAAATCAATGAAACCCTTTCAACGATCTCCGGAAATAAGTCCATTTGCTATACCATAACCCTCGACAAGGACGACCCACTTTTGAACGACGTCTCGATTGATGGAGACATCCAGGATCTTGCCGGAAAGACCGTTGTTCTATGCGATGATGTATTACACACTGGAAGAACGTTGTCCTATTGTATGGCCAAACTTCTGGGGGTAAAAGTAAAAAAGGTGGAAACCGCCGTGTTGGTACTTAGATCTCATGCCAGGTTTCCGATTTTTGCCACGTACAAGGGCTATGAGTTGTCCACCACCATCAAGGAACATGTGGAAGTTCGGCCATTTGAGGGAGTCTTTCTCAGCTAGTAGTCTTTGTAAAGGTTGGGTTTACGTGTGAGCATCTCTAGACTCAGTTCCACCAGTTCACCCATGGAAGTACAATCAAGAAAATCACGTTCTTCGTAGAAATCCGCGAGTTCAGTACCTAGTTTTTGAATGTTGGCTGCTGTTGACAATTTTTCCTGTTTCATGGAACGCAACAGGTCATCCACTCTTTTTTTCTCCACTTTCAATCGATTGGCAATGTTTGAGCGTTCCTCGCGCTGATACTGTTTTACGGTCTCTGGAGTCATGTGCCGGAGCCCAACCTTGATAATTGGGTTGTTTTGCGTGTAGTACTGAGGCAAATAGATGGCTCTCCGGCCTTCATACGATTGCTGGTCAAAATCAATGGCACGCAGTCGATAATCGACGTCCTCAAAATCGGGTGTGATGTCGATGACAAAATTGCTTGAGTGCATGTCGCCCAGTAGCCGTACAAAGCAGCGCTCATTGAACTTTACAAACTCCTTGGAGAGCCGAATTTCATTGAGGGTAGGACTATCAAGGTACTTCTTAATGAATAACTCAGCGGGGACACCCACAATGTGTTCTTCTATCAGTGTTTCTTTGTTTACGACGTAGCTGATTTTGTTTGGAGAAAGGAGATGCTCCAGTTCAAGGCCATAAATACGGGATGCATCCGCATTCTTAATGTAGAAATAGTCAAAGTTGTCATTGATTTGATTCACGACCCGAATTCGGAACGGTTGGGTATTGCCATATACACAAAGATCTACACGATCAATGGTCAGGTGATCCATCACGGAAAGGTCACCGTCGGCTTTCATAAGCGCGTATACCTTCTTCAGTGAAGCATAGATGTCATCCATGTCACCCTGTGGAAAAAAAACGGTCTCCCAAAGTGTGTCATTTCCCACTTTGTCGTACAGGGGGATGGAATTATCGTACCTAATCAAATCAGCATAATAAATCGGCAAATCGATCTCGCGATCATAGGTCTTGATGTAGGTTCTTAGCGCCCTACTGATCGGAAAGATCTCTTTTTTCTTGCTGATTATTGCCATGGCTACTCACTGTATTGTACACCAAACCTTCCAACCTTTACTTCTACAGGAGCAGGTACTGTCTTGCTGTTGATCATTTCCAGCAAGTCAATTTCAATGTTTCGTGTAATGGTTGAGATAGGGGTATCGGCAGCCCTGTTCTCGAAGGGGTCCTCGGTAATTGCACCCGATTTTTCCAGTATCGTAAATACGAACGAAATCGCAATGGACATGAAGATTGCTCCCCACTCCATGATGGGTGCCAGTGCGAAAGGAAGACACAATACAAACAGCCACAAAAAAGCCTTCGTAAAGTAGTTATAGTAGTAAGGAAATACGGTTCCCTTTATTCGTTCTGCTTTTCCCTGCAGATCATACAGTTCTTTGATGACTTCAGACAACTCGATATGCCGAAAGTTATCGATCATTCCTTTTTCGAATGTCTGCTGAAGCTCAATGGCCTGACTGTGCAGCAACTGACAGGGCTTGTTATGATATCTCTTTAAGTCTTCAACCTCTCGTTCGGGAATAAACTTGGTCAGCTCATCCCATTGGTTGATTTTTCGCAAATGCATGGTGAGTGCGTACATCCAGGAAATGTGTCGGTAGATGAGGCTATTTTTTAAAGCTGTGATCTCATCTTCAGACCTCGGCTTGCTTGAATGATGAGATGAAATGAACGTGGTAATCAGGGCGCCCCAAGTGCGACTGGTATTGACGATACCTCCCCAAATTTTTCGCGCCTCCCACCAACGGTCGTAAGCGCTATTGTTTCTGAAACCTAAAAAGATCGCCAATGCACTACCCAATAGTGTAATTGGAACTGCAGGAAAGTAGACCGGTTTATAGTTCATAACTTCCGCCAGCTCATACTGTGTGACTGTCAAGACGGAGACTATACTGTAAACGGCAATATTCGCTCGATTGTAGAATGCGATGCCCGCAATCTGATTGAATACATTATCGGAATACTTAATGATCATTTTCTGTCAAATTTTGAAGAAACAATTGGTCGGTCTTTGCACACCAAGCTTGAAATTCATCTTTCACCTCCTTGTAAGTTGGAAGATATTCAAGAAGAAGGGTGAGATCAAAATTTTCACTGGAAATTCCTGCCCCTGCTTTTTTCGCATCAAGTGCATTGCAAGACTGCTCAAAATGACCTTTTACAGGCACCATGAGGACGGGCTTTCCCATGTACATGGCTTCGCAAATCGACTCAAATCCGGCGGTTGAAAGATACCCTTTGCACGAAGACATAAAGTCGATAAATTTTTGATCATCGAGCCGATGGAATGTCAAATTCTCGTCGATCTGTAGTTCATTGGGCGCGTCTTTTTTGTCCCAAAAGCAGTGCAGGGCAATGTCAGGGTGTTCTTTATGAAAAGCCTTTACTTGCTCTGAATAGCCATGATTTACCATGTACACAAGGAAAAATGCATCGCGAGAGACAGCCTGGTTTTTAACTTCCTTCCGCAAGAGCGGTGGTACCACGGTGAGTCTTCTCTTAGGCTCATCTTGCATGTCCTGAAAGGAAAGGCACAGCAGATTTTTGGCTCTGAAGCCAGCAAACCGATTGCCCGCTAACAGGGAAAATCGATCGTAGATCCTGCCTTTTGGAAATTCAAAGGTGGAATGATTCAGTAAAAATTGATGAGCTATGGCAACGTGTCGCACTTTTGGGTTCTTGACCAGAAAATACAATCCGCTTAAAAAATCATAAAAATTGACAATCGTGTGTGGATTTTCCTGCTTGACAATCGAATCTATTTTCCGAATGCTGCGAAGGTAGATGGGAAGTCGTGCAAGGTTGACAACCAGTGTTTTAAAAATACTTACTGACTTGCTATTTCGGTCGGTAACGAAGTTAGGACTCGCTAATTGCGTAATGGGCGCTTCGATGTTCTTTACAAAAAAGGAGGGGAGCTCTCTTCGTCTGCTCTTGCCTACAATCACATGTTGGATTTCGTGGCCTTCGGATTTCAGCAGCTGAAACAAGGAAATGGCCTGGGTCATGTGCCCTCTTCCTTCGCCCTGGACGATAAAAATAAATTTCACGAGCCTTTGTTAGCTCGCAAACTTAAGTAGAAACTCTGTCCCTTCTCCTATCTGGGACTTTGCGGAAATGTTACCTCCGTGATTTCTCATGATTTGCTTTGAAAGACTAAGTCCAATTCCGGAACCGTTCTTTTTGGTGGTAAAAAATGGAATGAAGATTTTCTTCAGTGCTTCTTCTTCAATGCCGGTACCATTGTCAGCCACACTGATAAACGCACCTCCGGTAGGGTATGGCATGGCCGTAATCGTCAAAGACTTGTGGTCCTTCTCGCCTGAAGCCAAAGCTTGGATGGCGTTCTTTACTACATTGATCACGACTTGTTCAATCTGTTCTTTATCAATATTGATGGACAAATCAGGTTTGATGGAGACATTCACAGAAATTTCATTTTCATCTACATCCGGCTTCAGCAGTAGTAGTACGTGCGAGATGAGCTCTTGGACCTCGTAATTTTCCAATGATGGAAGCTTGATCCGTGTCATGTTTCTAAAGTCGGACACGAATTTGATGAGACTCTCACTCCGATTGTGAATAGTCTTCACAGACAAATAAAAATCTTCAATGGTGTCACCTTTCAGTTGATCAAAATCCGAACCTTTTTCCACAAACTCACCTAAATCTGTTTCCATCATCGCGGCAAGCGAAGAAATAGGTGTCACGGAGTTCATGATCTCGTGCGTTAAAACACGGATAAGGTTCTGCCAGGCCTCCATTTCTTTCTCTTCCAGTTCAGATTGAATGTTCTGGAGGGAAATCAATTTGAACGGTTTCTCGCGCAGTGATAACTCGATAGCGTAAACGGCCAACTGTACTTCGTCATCGTTCTTGGTGATCTTTACAAGATCTCTGCCACCCGTTTTCAGATCCAAAAAGGATTCGGTCAAATTCTCGTGATGCCGCGAAATCTGTCGGATATTCTTGATCATTTTCATGTCAAGTAACTTCTTAGCGGCATTGTTCATGATCTGGACCTCACCATCCGAATCAAACGTAATGATCCCAATGCCAATGTGCTGCACGATGGTTTTTAAATACTGGTGCTGCGCTTCATTGTCGGCCCGAATCTCTCGGAATTTCTTCAAAATCTCATTGAACTCATGGTAAAGTAAATCCCGACTGGATTTCGTCTTTTTCTCAGGATAGGTATTGGTAAAGTCGTCGTAGTGGATACTCTCCAAAAAGTGGATAATCTCCCGGTTGGATTTTTCCAGAAAGGAATAGAGGTAGTATCCTTGGGTCGTAATCAGCAAGAACACCAAAAACTTGGTAAAAAAATACGATTCGGAATAATACAGCGAGGTGAATAGAAATATGGACAACACCAAAAGGGTGAGTCTGACAACCAGCTGAAACCGAAATGACTTAAAGACCATGTTTTTCTAATCTTCTGTACAAGGAAGCACGCGTCAAGCCCAATTCTTTTGCAGCCTTAGAGATGTTGCCCTCGTGTTTATTCACTACTTTCTGAATCATGTTCTTTTCCAAATCCTCAAGATTGTACGAGTCAGGTTCCAGGCTGACATTCGTATCTGGCTTCTGGGCTAGAAAGAAAAAATCCTCAGGCATCAATTGCGAATTGTCACTCATGATGATCGCCCGCTCGATGGCGTGTTGTAACTCTCGGATGTTGCCGGGCCACGGATACTTCTGAAGTTTAGAAACCGTGGAAGGCGCCACGCCTGATATGCTCTTTCTGTATTTTCCTGCATACATTTTCACAAAGTGATTCGCGAGCATTTCCATATCCTCCATGCGCTCACGCAATGGGGGGAGCTGAATTTCTACTGTATTGATGCGATACAGTAAATCTTGCCTGAACGTATTCTCACCTACCATCTCGTACACCGGCATGTTGGTCGCGCTGATGAGTCGGATATCTACCGGAATTTCCTGGTTGCTTCCGATCCGGGTCACTTTACGATTTTGAACGGCAGTGAGCAATTTGGACTGCAACGGTTGACTTAGATTTCCAATTTCATCCAGGAAGAGGGTTCCTCCGGAGGCGACTTCAAATCGTCCGGCCCGGTCTTCTTTTGCATCGGTAAAGGATCCTTTTTTGTGCCCAAAGAGTTCACTTTCAAACAGTGACTCCGTAATAGCGCCCATATCCACACCAATAAAAGGCATGTCTTTGCGCAAGGACTTGGTATGAATCGCACGTGCAATAAGCTCTTTACCGGTTCCATTTTCACCCAGGATTAAGACGTTCGCATCAGTGGCAGCCACCTTGTCGATGAGTTTGAAGACTTTTTTTATGGCATCACTTTCGCCGATGATGTCTTTGAACGCTTTGCTACTGTCGGCTTGCAGCGTTTTGCTCGTCTGCTTCAGCTGAGAGACTTCCTTATAGCTTTTTTTTAGCCGAGAAGCACTGGAAAGGGTGGCAAGTAATTTTTCATTTTGCCAGGGTTTAAGTACGAAATCCGTGGCTCCTGCTTTTAAGGCTTTCACCGCCATCTCCACGTCGCCAAACGCAGTGATGAGAATAACCACCGCTTGCGGGTCTTTTTCCAGAATCTGCTCTAGCCAATAAAATCCTTCCTTACCACTGGTAGTGTCCTGACTGAAATTCATATCCAGTAGGATCACATCAAATGAATCGTTATTCAAAAGAAATGGAATCTTTCTCGGGTCTTTTTCTATCACCACTTCCTTGATGTGCCTTTTCAGCAGCATCTTAGCTGCTAATAGTACATCCTCGTCGTCGTCAATGATTAAGATTTTATTTATTTCTTCTTCCACGTTTTTTATCAGTTTACAAGTTTAGGGGCCACAACTGTGCCAAGCCATAAAAGTGGCTGTAAAGCGCCAAAAATAGGGATATCGAGAATAATGATGTTCGATTACGTACATTTATTTTCAGAAAAAATCACAATACCGAACACCTGCCGCTTCATTTGAAAGTCATACAACTTACAATTCTGAATATACATGGATTCTTGGAGAACAAATGCACATCGGGATTTGTAGTTAAAGTATGAAACTGAAAGAAACAATTGGTAGCGCTTTGGAGAAGTCAATCTCTTACCCGCAGTACAGTGAGTTGTTAAGTGCCTATGCCAGAGAGGGTAAGACATCTGGTACGCATAGTGAAGATTTAGTACACTATACGAAGCTAAACGCTCAGCGATCCAAAAGAATCGGGAAGACCCTGCAATTGAAGGAGGATTTGGTCAATCTGGTAAAGGGCTTATCAAAGCAAACCTGGCTTGTAATCACTGAAACATGGTGCGGTGACGCCGCCAATAGCGTTCCCGTGATTGCGGCAATTGCAGATCAAAATCCTTTAATTGACCTTCGCCTCGTTTTTAGGGATGAGCATCCCGAGCTGATCGATCAGTTTCTGACCAAAGGAGGGAGGTCCATTCCAAAGTTGATTGCGTTGGATGACGACTTGAATGTACTATTCGATTGGGGACCCAGACCAGAAGAGTTGCAGAAGATCTATTGGGACTGGCGAGAGAAAGAAGATCGTGTGCCCTACAAAGAATTTCATCTGACTATCCAGAAGTGGTACAATGAAAACAAATCCAGTAGTATTCAGCAAGAACTAGTAGACCGCATTGCAGCAATCGGTACGCCCGTTTAGCTATTTCATCAGAATGCCTAGAAACGGATCAAAGAGAGGGTCAAAATAATCGTTATGACGATGGTTAGGGAGAAAACACCAATGCCAATATTCCGCCGTCGGATAGCAAGATTTTGAAGTTGCATTTTTTGCTTGATGGCACGAAGGGTTTCGGGAGTTGCTTGCTTAAAACGATACACCTTTTTTGATTTTAAACCTCGTTCCTTCAGTTTTTGAAACATGCCTTTCCGAGAGAGCTTTTTCAAATTCTCTTCGTTGAGTTTAGCCATATCTCGTGCAATTCCCCAGGTTCCCATTATATCATCTAACGGGAATAGGCAGCAATGGGTTGGTAGCTAAAATGCGATGATTTGTTTCATCTTCTCAGCGATTCGCTCCGCATTGGGCACCACGGATTCCATCAAAGGCACGTTGTGGGGGAGTGGGATATCCGGCATGGCGATACGTTCTACCGGAGCATCGAGGTGGTTAAACCCTTCAGATACTAAAACTGCGGCGATTTCGGCACCAAAGCCAGCAGTTAGTGCATCTTCATGAACAATCAGGCAGCGATTGGTTTTTTGAATAGAGGCAAGCACGGTGTCTTTGTCCCAGGGCATAATGGTTCGTAAGTCGATTACGTCGGCGGAAATGCCGGACGCCTCAACAGCTCCTTCACACGCCTCACACATGGCACCCCAGGTCACTAAGGTGATGTCGTTCCCCGTTTGCAATACTTTGGCTTTGCCAAAAGGCACTACAAAGTCATCACCAGGGTAGGGCCTTCGGGCATATCGGTTATCGTTCAGATTTCGATGTTCAAAAAACATGGTTGGATTGTCAGATCGCATCGCCGATCGGATCAGTCCGACAGCATCCTGTGCATTGCTCGGAAAAGCTACTTGCCACCCAATCGCATGAGCGAACATAACTTCATTGGTTACTGAATGCCATGGATCGCCTACTTTGGCAAATCCTCCTGGCATCCGAACCACAATTGGGGCTGCAAACCGATTGGCGGTACGCCATCGCGTAGTTCCACAATTATTCAACTGTTCCATGGCCGGGTCAGCATATTTTCTAAACTGAATCTCAGCCACGGGCATTAAGCCGGCATAGGCCATCCCTACCGCACGTCCGATAATTCCTTCTTCCGACAACGAGGTGTCAAAAACACGATCTTCGCCATACTTGGACTGAAGTCCCATTGTCACCGCATGGACACCTCCTTTCAAACCTACATCCTCCCCAAAGACGAGCACCTTAGGATTGGTCTTTAGTTCGTAGTCCAATGCCAGGTTGACCGCTTCACCAATATTGATTCGACGCTTGTCCGGGGTAGGTACCTCCGTACTTTCCGGAAATGTATGCCCGGCATGTCGCAACCCACCAATGGCTTGCACCTCCTCTATTTCGGAGAATACGAATTTTTTGATTTGGGAAGCATCGGGAGCAGGTCGACCCAGCGCTGCTTCAGCAGCTTCATTCACAATTCCTTGTGCTTCTGATGCAAGTTTCTTCCAATCTGCCGCAGAAAACAGTTTCTTGATTGCCTTCAAGGGATCGTTCGATTGTTCTCGCTTTACGAGCTTTTCGTCTTTATAGGCCTGATTGTCTTGGTAGGAATGGCCGTTGAGTCTCGGGACCGTCAGCCGTACTAACGCCGGGCCCTTTCGACTTCGTACATGAGCGGTTCCTTCCTTCAGCAGCCGGTAGGCTTCCTCAGGATCAGTACCGCTGCCATCCCAAATTGCCAGGTTCTTGAAGGAAGCTAGATTTTCGGCAATGTTTTTTCCCGGGGTTTGAAATTCGCTGGTTACCGAAATACCGTACCCATTGTCTTCAACATAGAAAAGGACGGGAAGCTTTTGCGTGGTAGCGATTGTCAGTGCGGACCAAAACCCATTGGTCGCGACCGAGCCGTCTCCCCCCAGAATCGCAGCGATGGAGTCTTTGTATGTCTCATCTTTCAGTGTTTTGGCGTAGTACTCGATGCTCTGTGCCCACCCAATTGCAGGGGTATACTGTGAGCCTACGTCCCCGGCCATTGGCAGTACAACGCATCCTCGATCAGACTTTGGCATATTACAAACAACACCAATGTCACGACCATCACTGTAACCACCTGATCGTGTCAGCGGTGCGGAGAGTGCATCTTCTACGCTTAGCCCCAAACCTAGCATCAACGGTCGCGAACGGTAATAGGCACTGGCAGAATCTTTAGGTTTATCGAGGAGGTGAGCAAGAATCAACTGACCCAGTTCATGGCCTCGTGCTGAAAACTGATAAAGAACCTTTTTTTCAGGTACGAGTTTGGTCTCCTCCAGCTCATCCATGGCTCTGGATATGAGCATGTTCAGCGCTATGGCTTTCCAGTCAATTGATCCTTTAGATGGTTTTAGGGGTTTTGTTGCTGTTTTTGGCATAGGGGTGTTTTGGGATCGCTAATTTACAACGACTAACCATTTATGCGTTGGCTTTGTATGGATCTGGATAATGGTTAAATTCAAAAATCAAATAAACAGATAGCGTTTCGGTGAGTAGCAAAATATTCCGTCTAGCAACCATACTATTCATTTGCCCGATAGTCCTCTCGGCACAAGTTTCAGAAAGGAAGTTGAGTGATACCATTCAATACCTTATTGCTGAGATTACTTCATTGGAAAATGAAGCATATCAGCAAGAGCTCTTTGTGCTGAATTTTGACCCCTGCAATCTGGAAATTCACCTAACGCCGAGGAACAACCCAGACAAGTGGAATATCTATTCCTTTTGGTTGCCTAATTTGGATGAGAATCAAATGCAGCTACTTCCACAAAAGAATGGAGAGTGGACTTTGATACTGAAGTCAATGAGTCTGGAGTTATTGGAGGATAAAAGAAAGGAAATTCAATTCAGTAAAGACGATGATTCCGGCTTTACTGATACCGTAATGATTTATGGTGCAGACAAAGACTCCCTCATTAGCATTGGCAAAGCCATGTATTTTTCGATTCAGCAATGTAAAGGTTTAGATAGGTTCAAATAGTTATATGGAGCGAAAAACAGGAGATCAAGTAACAAAATGGTTGAAAAAGCTGGAGCGAGAGAGCTGGCAGCTGGAACTGTTAGTTTCGGCATTTACCATTTTCTTACTGATAGGGGCTGGTGAAACTTTTGGTAATTATCTCACGGAGCTTCAATATGAATATTCCTTTGAGAGCTTTCTAGGGTTCATTGTATTTTTTCTATCACTGGTCTACACCTCAATCAGGGTACTGACGGCGTTTCTCATCATTCATCTTTTGCTAAGGGGATTCTGGATTGGAACAATTGGTCTTCGTTCGGTGCAACCTGCTATCAACTATGAAAAGTTAAATTATTCGGAGTTTTTCATAAAGAAGCTAAAAAACAAAGTAATTGGTCTGGATCGTTTGGTGGTTATTTTGGATGAAATGTGCAGTGTGATTTTTTCGCTGTCTTTTCTAATCATTTTCATGATCTTTTCTTTCGGGCTTTACTTTCTTTTCTTGGGAACGCTCAGTGTACTGTTGATAGCGGTCATGAAGTTATTCAATGAAGAGCCAACAGGTACTATGCTTGGAATTATTGGCACCTTCACAATAACCGCACTGCTGACCGGCTTGGTCTATTTGATCGACTACTTGACCCTTGGCTTTTTTAAGAAAGTTAAATGGTTGAGCAAGATTTATTTCCCCATCTATAAATTTTACAGTTTCATCACTCTCAGCTTTATTTCGAGGAGTATCTATTACAATCTGATTAGCAAGTACTCCAAGAGAAAGATTCGACTCTTTTATTTGGCCCTTATTGCTTTTGCACTATCGGATGCGATGGTAAATTTTAATCAGTACCAGTATTATCCGGAAGGCGATACTGATCTGGTAATGGATAGAAACTATTATGATGATTCAAGAAACGAAGAGGAGTTCATTAAAAGGGTAAGTGTTGAATCAAAATTCATTTCAGGCGATTTCATGCCCTTGTTTATTCGCTACAATTCGGAGGACAACGAAAAGATACAGAGTAACTGCATGGAATTTCAACCACTCAAAAATGATGGATTTAATTTCAGTATGAAATTCACAAAAAGAGATGGTAGCTTTTTGATAAGTTCAGAAGACTACGAGGAAGAAGACAAGGAGAAATTGATGGAATGTTTGTCCAATTTCTATGAAGTTTCGGTCAATGACTCTGTTTACGCGGCACTTCGGTATCATTACTATGAGCATCATGCAAAACCCCAAAAGGGAATTTTGACCATGATTCCTACATCTGCTTTTGATCAGGGTGAGAACGTTATCCGAGTAAGGAAAACGTATGTTGAAGATAGTGATAGTACTAGCGTCACGGATGATTTCGCAGTTCTCCCAATTTGGTATTCCCCAAAGTAGGGGAGCGGACGCCAAGTTTATTCTGACTTAGTAGCAGTTCGGTACATCTCCCTAATCTCATCTTCTTCAAAGTTCGGGAATGACTCACGTACACCCATTACAGCTTCTTCTTCAGTATCGACCATGTCCCCAATGTATTGGATGATCAAATCCTGCTCAATCCTTTTTCGTGTATCTGGAGAAAGGATTTCGTTGATCAAGATTAAGGCTGAAGTTGCTCGTTCTGCGAGCAAACCCTGGTCTTCTCCTCTTAACTTCATGGTGTTAATAAGCCTACTAAAGTTGTCCATGTTCTTTGCATAGATCAGTTTATAGCTCTCAGAAGTTTCAGATAACCCTTCCGGATAGGATTGATATCGCATACCTAGTTCAGTAATAATACTTTCCGTATGTTCGATTCTTCGTATTTGTTCATAGACGAGCTGAGAGGTCTGGTAGAGTTCAAAGTTGATGACTTCTCTATTCTGGACCTGCAGGGCGTACTCGAGCATCTGGTACTTGTATTGAGGCTCAACGAATCTCCAATTCGAATAGTCAATGTAGCGACCACCTTGTCTCATTTTTTCCCAGCTTTGTGTCTGATTGTTAGAATACCAAGCCCTTCCAGGCATAAGAATTCTGAAAAACTCGAGCTCATACTTGAGCGCAGAGATCACTTCCTCCTTTTCCTGCTTGGTCTTTTCTTGTGCAGCATATTCTTGAATGAGGAATGCACAATACACCCCAATGATCACGATGAGTAAGTCAATGACCACCCACGCAAGCTTGTTCTCCGCTGTAAATATTTTCCTTAGAAACATGGTACAGTCTTCGTTCTTCTGCTCAAAGCTTTTCCATAAGGTAATCAGTCATCATTTGATACAGGTGAGGTCTTCTGTTTCCGAGCCCATGGGCCTTATCCGGATAGTAAAAGGAATCAAATTGTTTTCCCTCGTCTATCAGTTTGTTTTGCAGTGTTACCGAATTTTGAAAGTGAACATTGTCATCACCTGTTCCATGGACGAGTAAGAAATTGCCTCTTAGTTTAGCGGCATGGGTATTTGGACTGTTGTCATCGTATCCTGAGGGGTTGTCTTGGGGCTTTTGCAAATACCTTTCGGTATAGATTGTATCGTAAAATCTCCAGGTGGTTACGGGCGCAATGGCAATTGCAGTTTTGAAAACATCATTCCCCTTGAGGATAGCCAAAGAGGACATATAGCCGCCATAACTCCAGCCCCAAATACCAATACGATCTTGATCGATGTACGAATAGTTGGCTAGTTGTTTGGCTACACTGATCATGTCTTCTGTCTCATATTTACCCAACTGCTTATAAGTCATCTTCTTGAACTCTTCGCCACGATAACCTGTACCACGCGGATCAACTACCACTACGATATATCCATTCTGAACTAAGTACTGGTGCCACGTAAAATGACTTCCAGCCCATCGATTGGCCACTTGCTGTGAACCCGGACCACTGTATTGAAACATCAACAACGGATAGCTTTTTGTTTCATCAAAATCTGATGGTTTAAGGAAATACCCATTCAACTGAGTGCCTTGCCCGTTGTCCAGGGTTACAAATTCTTTATTTACCCATCCGTATTCCTTCGCTTTCATTGCGAGGTCTTTGTTCTCTTCCAGCACCTTGATGACTTTATTCCCTCGTGTTTTGAAGAGACTGACGTTTAGCGGCTCGTTCGCAGAGGAATGATAATCCATGTAGTAGCTACAGTCTGTACTCATATCGATTCGGTGCGTTCCAGTAGCTGTAGATAACTTCTGCTTCTTTGATCCTGACAACGAAACCGAATACAGATGCCGCTCCAGAGGAGAGTCTTCGGTGCTGATATAGTAAAGGATTTGTCTTTTTTGGTCCAGACCGACAAGACTAACGGCTTCGAATGCGCCTTTCGTAATCTGATTGGACAGGCTTCCGTCCATGTTATAAAGATAAAAATGCTTAAATCCATCTTGTTCAGTGCTATACAAAAATTGGGTCCCGTTTTCGAGGTAAGTGAGGTCATCCGTAAATGTCAGATCGATATAGGTGGCACTTTTGTCCGAAAGAACAGTCGCGGCACGCCCGTCGGAAGCGTTTACATGAAGGATGTCCAGCTGATTTTGCAATCGATTCAGTCGCTGGATGGACAGCAACTCTGGGTTTTTTGTCCAGGCAATTCGTGGAATGTAGATATCGGTTTCAGCACCAATATCCGCTCTTGTTTTGTCCTTCGTGGCAAGGTCATAAATATGGATTTCAATCAATGAGTTAGCTTCTCCGGCCTTTGGGTATTTGTATCGATAATCTTCCGGATAGTCTGCGCCGTCATTCCATACCTGCATGTTGTATTCTCTGACATTGGACTCATCAAAGCGATAGAAGGCCAGTTTCTTACTATCTGGAGACCAGTCAAAGGCCTGCGTGAGGTATAGCTCCTCTTCATACACCCAGTCGGTGCTTCCATTGATGATTTTGTTGAATTCGCCATCTTCGGTTACGGCTACTTCCGTACCTGAAGCAATGTCGACATAGAACAAGTTGTTGTCCCTGGTGAAAGCAACTTTGGCGTTGTCGGGAGATATGGTTGCGTACGATTGCCTTCCGCTTGCCAGCGGTTTTGACACATTCGTGCCCCGGTCGTAGAGGTAAAAAACGGCGGTGTAGGATCTCCTGTATACCGATTGACGGTCGGTCATCAATAAAATCATCGACTCATCATCGCTAAAACTATAGGATGTAATGCTGATGCCTAGGGCATTACCGTCAACAAGCGTTTCCACTGCTTCCCCGCTGTTCACGCTGAACTTGATGACTTTATTGTCGGAAAGCGCACTGTAGAACTGGCCGTCATTCATCCAATTCAAACTTCGTACGGATTGTTGTGTGAATGTTCCGTCTGTGGCGTTGGCTACAGTCAGTTTCTGTTGTCCATAGGTGCTTAGACCTAACAAAAAAGCAAAAATAAAAGGGGCTAATCTGGATATTCTCTTCATGGTTAAGATTTTAGTTGTTCAGATGAACTACCAGCAATTTATTAATCAAACTTCTAAGCGTTTTTGTTTTTGAATTTCTGGATGAAACTTCGGGTAAAATCAGACAACACCAATTTTCCGCTGATTTTGGCTCGTTCCGATAGTAATTCGTCCCAATGGTCCGTGCCTAGCCAAAATACTTTCTTCATTTCTTCCATCGATTCCGGATTGTAGGCCGCTAGTTTCCGGGCGAGCGAATGTACTGCTGCGTCCATCGTTGGAGTATCCTCAAAAACTTCGTTAAAGAGTCCCTTTTCTCGAGCCCATTCCGGACTGTAGAATTCGCCTGCATTGATGCCCATTTGAGACATCGCGGACAATCCCATTTTACGCTCGATGGGAGCTGAGACGATAAAAGGCCCAATACCCAATGCAAGTTCACTGAGCTTGATTGAGGAAAACTTGGTTGCGAAGCAATAATCTGTTGCAGAAGCTAGGCCAATGCCTCCGCCAACAGCCTTGCCCTGCAACCTCCCAATGATAAACTTTGGACACTTGCGCATGGCGTTGATAACATTCGCAAACCCCATAAAAAAGGAATGACCGCCTTCGGCACTATCTACAGCAAGGAGTTCGTCAAAGCTTGCGCCCGCACAAAAGGTGCGGTCACCACCACTTTTAAGCACGATGACCTTAATATCAGGATCGTTTCCGGCTTCTGCAATGGTCTTAGCAAGCTTTTGGAGAATGTCTCCGGGCAAAGAATTACTTTGATCGGTAAAAAATTCAACGGTGCCGATTCCGTCTTGGCTGTTGAGGTTAACGTAGTTCATAGTTGGCAAAAATAGGTTTTAGTACGCAAGAACGACTATCCACCCATTTAATGGGGGAAACAAGGAAGTCGAAGTATTCCACCTTTACGACTGATCCTTCTTCTTGATCATGGTCAAGATGGTAGCAATGGCCACCGTCTCACCCGTTTCATCATAGACGTCCACCAAGAATTTTACGATCCCTTTGGCGATATCATCTTTCATTTCCTGGTCTATCTTTTCCTTTACAGTAGCCCGAACCCCAATGGTCATTCCAGGATAAACCGGTTTGGTAAAGCGACACTCTTCTAAGCCGTAGTTCAGGAGAACCGGACCTTTTTTGGCTTGCACAAACAACCCGGCTGCTGCGGACAAGACAAAATAGCCATGGGCCACACGGCCCTCGAAGGTGGTCCCCTCAAGTGAGGTTACATCCGTGTGAGCATAAAAATGATCCCAACTGACATTGGCGAAGTCTACGATGTCTGATTCGGTCACCGTCCGCTTTGCAGTGATTACTGTGTCACCAATTTCGAGTTCTTCGAAGTGTTTCGAGAAGGGGTGACGTTCGGTGTCTTTATAGGCTCCGCCGTATTGGTACTGTTGTGTGATTTCAGTCAGGGTGGTAGGAGATCCCTGAATGGCTGTGCGCTGCATGTAGTGCATTACACCTCTTTTTCCTCCCATTTCTTCACCACCCCCTGCGCGCCCCGGACCACCGTGCACCAACATCGGCATGGGCGATCCATGTCCGGTGGATTCTTTAGCACAGGCTTCATTGAGGATAAGGATACGTCCGTGATGCGTCGCGGCTCCGACGGTAAAATCACGAGCAATTTTGTCATTAGCTGTTGTGATCGAAGATACCAGCGAGCCCTTACCTTTTTTGGCAATCTCCACGGCTTCATCAATGGTTTTATATGGCAGGATAGTACTGATAGGCCCAAAGGCCTCAATGGTATGCACATCCTCCGAGGTCAACGGGCTTTGGTTGACAAACAGCATGGGAGAGATAAATGACCCTTTCTTCCAATCGGCACCCAAAGCCTCGCCGGTGTTTTCCAGAGAACCGTATACCAGGTCGTTTGTCTTGGCCAATGCCGCTACTTTTTTGGTGACCTCTTCCAGCTGTTCTTTTCCGGCAAGTGCACCCATGCGTACGCCTTCTACATCGGGGTCGCCAATCGTTGTTTTCTCAAAGGCCTTGCCTAGTGCGATTTGGACATCTTCAACCAGATTTTCCGGCACCACAATTCTTCTAATTGCGGTACATTTTTGCCCACATTTTACCGTGACTTCTTTCCTGACCTCTTTGATGAAAAGGTCAAACTCAGGGTTTCCGGGTACCGCATCTTCTCCCAGCACGGCACAGTTCAGCGAGTCAGCTTCGAGATTGAAAGGCACCGAGTTCTCGATGATCTGAGGAAGGGCTTTTAATTTTTTCCCGGTGTCAAATGATCCGGTAAATGTAACTACGTCATTCATGTCCACGTGGTCCAGAATCCCATTGCCATATCCAGCCACCAATTGAAGTGCCCCTTCGGGTAAAATCTTGGAATCGATGATTTCTTTCACCATGACTTCGGTCAAGTAGCAGGTCTGCTCTGCAGGCTTGATGATGCATGGCATCCCGGCCAGCCAATTGACAGCAGCTTTTTCCAGCATGCCCCAGATCGGGAAGTTGAACGCATTGATGTGTACGGCTACCCCTTCCTTCGGCACCATGATGTGGTGACCAACAAAAGAGCCACCTTTGGACAGCCCGACGGTTTCACCATCTACGTGGTAGGGAAGATCCGGAAACTGACGCCTTAGGGATGCATTGGAAAAGACGTTGCCAATACCTCCTTCGATATCGATCCAACTATCGATTCGGGTGGCTCCAGTCGCTTTGCTTACTTCGTAGAACTTTTCTTTGATTTCCAGTAGATGAAACGCCAGCGCTTTCAACATGAGACCTCTTTGCTGGAAGGTCATCTTTCTGAGGGCCGGATTGCCTACTTCCCTAGCGTGGGTGAAAGCGTCTTGGAAATCAATTCCCTCAATGGTGTGTGCAGCAAAAGGCTCGCCTGTGATGGCATGGTGTAGAATTTCTCCTTCTCCACTTCCTTCGATCCATTGCCCGGCGATGTAATGTTGTATTTTGGGTATGCTCATGGGTTGTTTATTGTCTTAACAAATGTACAAAATTGGACTAGCTGAACAGCCCATGCAATTCTGTATCTATTTTGTAAATGATCATCGACAAATCCTCTGGACGATTGATAAAGTCAATATCGGTGACATCAATGACAAGAAGTTTACCCAGGTCGTAGTGTGCGATCC
>CAZQJU010000072.1:15484-17904 GCA_964593185.1 uncultured Roseivirgaceae bacterium | reverse complement strand
CAAGCGGCGTTAGTCGTCGCTGCCTTGCTGCCCCTTCTACTTCTTAATTTCAATATCAACCTGCACGTAAAATCCCTGTGGCTTCTATTAGGCTTGCTACCCATTGTTTTGCTACCGACAATTCAAAATTCGTTAGACCACTTTTCTGATGCGTGGATTCTAATTTATGCTGCACTGTTGCTTGGGGGTAGTGTGATGCTCATCTCTCGCCCGAGCAGACTGGCCTTAGGCAGCATCTTCATGGCACTACTTGTATGGGTTCTCCCCTTTTCATTCCAGCCCAATCAGGTCAAATACTACGATCGACTTACTCAAACGATCTCCACACGAAATGGGGAGGTTGATATCGTGACCTGGAAAAATGATCAATGGTTCTATTATAACAATGCGCTTGTTATCTCCACCGTAGATGGACATATTCACAGTGAAACAATGGCACACACGACCTTGCCGCTGTTGGAGAACCCCCATGTGCTGCTCATAGGCGACGATTTTGGATTTACCAAAAAGGAAATTGAAAAGTATCCATGTCATTTGACTCACCTGCCTTTTGATGCCGAGCTCTCCGAAAAATTGAAACTCCCGCTCGATTCAACACAAGAGATCTTTGATTTTCTCACGTCAACAGAACAGGAGTTTGATGTCATCATCATCGATCTTCCAGACCCTGAACAAGTGGTTTTCAAGCATTATTACGAGGACTATTTTTACACTTCTTGTATACAGCTTCTAAGCTCAAAAGGCTTATTTATAACCAATGCCGGAAGCTACTACGCTGATCAAAAGCATTACCAACGTATCGAAGCCATCCTACAGTCGCACAAGATGAAAACTGTTGTCCTTCAGGCACTGGTGCCGACCCTGGGCCATAGAGCGTGGGTCGCAGCAAGTAGGGACACGCTGGATTTTGACCAAATACCCTCAAAGGTGAACTCAGTTTGGTTCAATCGGGAAGCGCTGCAACTGATGCTTGCAAAAGGAAGAGATGTGTATCCAATTTAGATTTTCAATGCATCTTTAGTCTATGAACCAATGGCTCATTTCCAAACGTACGGATCTACTGGTGTTTCTCCTTCCAGTCTGGGCTTGCTGGTTCGTTTTTCTACTCCTCCCGGACTCGATTATCCAGGTTGAAACACCTGTTTGGGTTTGGGTGGTGTTTGTGGTGGGCATTGATGTCAGTCATGTTTGGAGTACACTCTTTCGTACCTACATGGATCGAGAGGAATTCCAACACCATAAAAGACTGCTACTGCTTACACCCCCTATCTGCTTTCTTGCCGCCTTCCTAATTTCCTCCGTGTCGTTCGAGTTCTTTTGGAGGTGTCTGGCCTACGTCGCCGTTTATCACTTCATCAAGCAGCAATACGGCTTCATGAGAATCTACAAAGCCAAGGCCAAAGACTTTCGGAAAAAAGTCTTCAATGACAATTTTATCATCTACCTATCCATGCTGTATCCTGTCTTATACTGGCACCTCAACTTGGACAGAAATTTCAGCTGGTTTGTTGAAAATGACTTTGTCCAACTCCAGCTTTCTGGTCGTTTACTAGCACTCGCCAATGTTTCAGGAAATACGTTGTACTTCTTATTACTTGGAGGTTGGCTGCTTGAAGAGTTAGTTCGCCGCGACGAGATTGCGATAGGAAAGGTGCTGTGGGTGCTGACCACCGCAGGTAACTGGTTCATTGGCATTGTGTACTTCAATTCTGATTTGGTCTTCACGGTCACTAACGTGATCGCACACGGCATCCCCTACATGGCCCTGGTCATCTTTTATCAAACAGAAAAAGAGACGACCTACCAAAAATCATTTAGGGCCCTCAAATATGGCATCACGGTGGTAGTAGCTGTGTTCATCCTGGCCTTCTCTGAGGAGTACCTGTGGGATCTATTCGTGTATCGGGAACATGCTGGATTCTTTAGTAGCCTTATAGACTACCCGATTAAAGAGTTCAGTTTTGGATGGCAACATATTGCCCTGGCATTGCTATCCGTTCCGCAAACCACACACTACATTCTCGATGGTTTCATCTGGAAAAACAATGCCTCCAATCCACATCTAAAGTCCATTCTACTGCAATGAAACGAAGAGAATTTCTCAAATATGGAAGTGCAGGGCTTACCCTCCCATTCTGGTTGCAATACTGTGATTTTCCTGGTGAAGTGTATCCTGTTCATTTAAACTCTGATCATCATACCGGACATCTATTGTTTGAATCCAAGGAGTGGAAAAAGGTCCAGACACCTCCCATTGAAATAGCCGTTGTTGGCGGAGGAATTGCTGGCCTGACTGCGGCTCACCAACTTCGGGGAAGCGACTTCCAGCTATTTGAGCTTTCAAATGTGATCGGCGGAACCGTCAGTACTGCATCGCTGAACGGCATTACCTTTAGCCAGGGAGCCCATTACGATTTAGC
>CAZQJU010000072.1:0-15384 GCA_964593185.1 uncultured Roseivirgaceae bacterium | reverse complement strand
TACTACACGGACGACGTCCCACTGTTTTCCCCTCCGAACGGGAACCAGTACTTTGCGAATGCACTGATCCAAAGAATCGATGCTACACGCGTACAAACCTCCAGCCTTGTCAAACAGATCAGAAAGTCCGGTAACTCGTATGAGCTGCAGGTCATTGACGTTACCAATCAAGTCGTAAAAGAATTTAGTGCCCAGCATGTGATCTATGCCGGGCAAAAACATGCGTTAAAGTACATCTTTCCTGAACAGGAAAAACTCTTCTCAAATACCTATGCCCCTTGGATGGTCGTCAACTTGATTTCGAATCAGGTAGAAGGCGAATATGGATACTGGCAAAATGAATTTCTAGGTGAGAATCGTAAGTTTCTTGGCTTCATTGATTCAAGCGTTCAGTCCCAGGAGGAATTGAATGATAAAAGGATATTCACCGGTTACTATTGCCTGGATCCTTCCGATCGAGAATACCTTCTGACCGTCGCATCTGCTAGTCAGGGCATTGCCCGAGAAACGCAAGGATACGTGGAGAAAACGCTTGGAAGAAATATTGACGTAGAAGCCTGTTTTATCAAAGTGATGGGACATGCCATGCCCATTCCTACACCAAACTACTTGTTTCGAGATGCTAACGCTTCCAGTGAAGCCAAAATGGTCTATGCTGGAGTTGATAACGGGAGATTGCCATTACTGTTCGAGGCACTGGATTCAGGAATACAGGCGGCTTCCTTAGTATAAATCCCATCTCCCTTTCAGGTAGTATTTGTACAGCACCGGTGAGTGGATCTGATTGATTTCTATCGTAGCCTCCGAGGTGTTGAATACCTTTTTGCCAAATGATACCAGCCCCGTAAATGCCTCATTTGTTAACCACTGGGTTTCTATGTCATCGATGGAGGCTCCCTTGAGTTCCTCCTTTAGGTTGCGTTGCGTTTTGGAGCCAATCACCCACCCCCATTCGCCAAGGGTAAGCACATGATTGTGAATAGGTAACGTTTGAAACCCAGCAGAGGCCATTGTCTGATCGATGCACGTAAATGCCTCCTTTGCGTAATAGGGACTCCCTGCCTGGGTAATCATCATCCCGTCTTCCTTTAACGCTTTTCGGCACAGCCAATAAAACTCTTTGGAATATAACCTGCCTAGATCAACTGTTCTTGGATCCGGAAAATCAGCAATAATCAGATCAAACTGACCCCTGATCTTTTCTAGAAACGAAAAGCCATCTTCATTGATCACAGCCACTCTTTCATCATTCAACGCATCTTGATTGATATTAATTAAAACCGGATGAGACCTGGCAAGATTAGTGACGCTTGGATCCAAATCCACTAATGTGATCGCATTGATGCCCTCGTACTTTAGTAGCTCTCTTGCAGCGGCACCATCTCCACCACCCAGGATCAGTACGCTTTTCGGATCTGGATGTAGTTGTACCAGCGGGTGGACCAGTGGTTCATGGTACAGCGCCTCGTCAAAGGTGGAGAGTTGTTGATGGCCGTTGAGAAAAAGCCAATAATCACCGCCTGCGTAGGTGAGCACAATCTTTTGGTATCTACTTTGCTCACTGTAAACAATGGGATCTTTGTATCGAATTCGATCGCCCCATTCCACAATTCTTTTTGCGAAGATCCCTGACGATACCAAAAGCAGCAGTACCAATGAAGAGTAGGCAATCAGCCGTCTCTTTACTTTCCTATCTAGTTCATTCCAAATTACATACACCAGCGACAAAGCCACCGAAAAATTGACTGCACCAAGGATCAGTGGTGTGTAGGTTAAGCCGAGATAAGGCAGTCCAAGAAAAGCGAAAAAAACTCCACCGACTAAACTCCCAAAATAGTCGTTTTCCAAGGCAGATGAGATATTCACTTTAAGATGCTGAAATCGCTCATTGAGCCGAACCACCAATGGAATTTCCATCCCAATCAAGAGCCCTATCGTCACACTCAGCGCATAGATGATGAAGGTGGTATTGTCATATAAGGCAAAAAACACGTACACAATGATGGTGACGTTTGAAGCGATGATTGACAAGGAAAACTCGAGCCAGACAAACTTTTCCAGCAGGTTCTTTTCAATCCACTTGCTAATCCTACTCCCCAGACCCATCGAGAAGAGCATAATCGAAACGATCATGGTCCATTGGAAAACTGAATCACCTAGAAAATAGGTTGCTAGCGTAGATAACGTGTATTCGGCAACAATCCCCGCAAGACCGGTGGCGAATAATGCAACCTTAAGAATAGAAGAAGTGTAGTTGACTGATTTCAACTAGAGCGCCCAAACAATCAACATAGAGCCTCCAACGTAGGCAAATGCTTCTACCACAGCAGCTCCTATGTTGGGTCTTTCCTGATTGACTAATTCATCTGTAAGGTTTTGACCGGGCAATAAGATTTTGTCACAAAATAGGCGAGCTAAAGGTAAAAACACCAAGCCGAGCACCACCTCAAAAGCGACATCTTCCAAAGTAATCAACCAACTTTGGAAATCGTGCAGAAGCGCGTTGCAAATAAGGTTTGCGATCGCCACAATAGCGCCGGAAAATCCGATCGCAACCGCTACATTCCCCTTCTCCACATGATCCTGAATATCATAGGGTGTAATCAGGTCATACACCTTTGTGGTCACAAATAATATTCCCTGACCCAAGAGCCAATACAATACTGCAGTGACTTCCGGACCTCCAAACCCATATCCTTCACCGGTGATAGCGCCATACACAATCAATCCAATCGCGATACTATTGGCCCCCTGAATAATCCCAGCACCGGCATTTTGCTGCTCCACGATCGAATGCTTCAGATCAAACTTTGAGAGGATCAACTTATTGTTGATAATTCTGGAAAGATTCAGCAATATGATGGCCAATGTTCCATAAGTAGCAATGTGGATTAAATCCTCCACCAATCCATCGGACTCACCACGAAGTGCGCTACCCAGCGCTATTAATAGTCCCACAAAGTACCCCACATACGCAAAGGCAAAGGCGAAATTATCGTGCTCGACTAGCTGGCCTGCTACCTGTACCTTGGGATTAAAAACCTTGTATGCCGCCTTGCCAACCAGGAACAGAAAAAATCCCGAAAGGATGTAAGTCAGTGTGGTGAGTATTCCGTCAAGAAGTGCCATGTTGTTAGGTTATTTTTTGTGGTTTATTTTCCAAATCCTCCTCCACGTGAACGAAGGCTGCTGGATTTTCCTGATTTTCCGCTGGACCTTGATGCTCTCTGGCGAACCCTGCTTTTAAAGGACGATGACTTGGAATTCCAGCTGGAGCTCGGATTTCGGGAACGATTGTAACTACTGCCAGAGCCATAGTAGGTTCCCCCGGGACCATAGTAGGTCTGTCGACCGCTTCCTCTCCAGTCATTGTAATAATCTCGTCTGACTGGATAGGTTGCCATCCTAAACATGGACGACATAAACGCATATTGACCGTAGAAAGCCCAAAAACTTGATCCTCCCTGGTTTTCCCATCTGCCATAGCGTGGATTCCCAACATAGTTGTTGTAACCCGGAGGGGCTACATTTTTGGTCAGTTTGCCTGTGCTATCCCGTGCGGCAATTTCCATTCCCATGTCGTTAATGTAGCGATTGAACTCTTCCTCACTCACTTCATTCCAACCCGTAATCTCTGAGTTGATCGTCTCTTCCGTATCGCCTGTGATGATTTCATATTGATGATAGTAGGTGGCCGAGAAATTGCCTTGCGCATCAATGTCGTGTAGAATAATGGAAAACACTTCGTCTTGGGGCATGTCTCTGATGATGTTGTCAAGCGGGGACTTTTGGAAGCCCTTACCGCAGCCCATCAGCAGTAACCCCACTGCTATCATTCCGATCAAGCTATTTCTTTTCATTATCCACCAGGTATAATTGTTGAAATTTGATGAGGCTCTAACACGCGTCCGCCAAATGCGTCAAACGTATGTTCGTCCCATTGTGTAATACTAATGATTTTGTCTTCATTCTCATCGAAATACTCCCATGAAAATAGTTCTTCCCAATCTTCCGTTTTCTTACCACAATCCCTGAAGTACCCGGCCGATTCATTTGCCATGTAGTATACCTCTCCTTCGTAATGCAACTGAGCAGGTGCTTTTTTGGTATCTGCAACAATTCGGGCAAAATCCTCATCCAACTTTCGAATCTTAATGGCTTTTGTGAGCGTTATCACCAAATCCGAGCTATCGTCGACGCTAAGAAAGGCAATCTCTTCTCCACTGTCTACCTTGTATTCATGGGAGAAATTGTTACTCCCCCAGTCATACTCGTACATTTCTTTGACGACCCAAGACTTCAGATCGTAGTCAAAAATGAATCCGACATTTAGATCATTTAATCCCAGATTGGTTACATCGTAGTCGGGAGCCTTTTTCTTTTTAAAAAAGTCAAACATCAATCACTTAAAATTTTCTTTGCTAAATAAATAACCCCACCAAAAAGCAGCAGCAGGATTCCAATTTTGAATAAAATATTGAATACAAAGCCAAAAACTGAAACAATGGCTATCAATATTAGAACAAGCAGCAACACTCTAACTATCATCTCATTGCATATTAAGGCCACCCGAAGGTGGCCTGATTCACTTACTTCTTATCTAAGCCTAACTTGTCTTTCAAGGCAGCCAGGTCATCAGATACTTTAGAATCTGTACCGTCCAATGCCTGGTCAATTTCCTCGTCCAATGAATGGCTTTCTCCCGCCACATCACCGTACGCTTCTGCAAGTGCTTCCTGTTGGGCCACTTTATCCTTCATGCGTTCCAACATGGACACCGTACTTGAAGAATCGATTTGGGCCATTTGCTTGTTTACTTTCGCAGTAGCCTCACTTACTTTCACCCGTGCCTTCAACGTGCGAAGCTCGTTCTCATAAGCACTGATATCAGATCGCAACTTTTTCACCTTGCTATCTAATTGAGCAACATTGGTTTCAAATCGATCTACCTCTGTTTTCGCTCTATTTGCTTGCTGCACAAACTCTTCCTTTTTTTTCAAGGCCTCAGAAGCCAGCCGATCGGCATCACCTCCATCCATGTTTCCAGCTTGTGCTTTTTTAAGTAGTTGAACAGCTTTGCCCTCGTACTCCTCTGCGCGTGCCTTATTGGACTGCAATTCATTCTTGGAACGGATTGCCATGGCTTTCACTTCTGCCAATGCCTTCAAGCTTGAATCCAGATCTTTCTTTAAGTCTCGGATTCCTTGCTCTGTCATTTTAATCGGATCCTCGAGCTTGTCGATAACCGCATGCGTCTCCGCTGCTCCTACTTTAAATATTCGCTTAAATACATTCATGACTTATTTACTTTTCTTGTTTACTAAATTCAATTAATTGGGATGAGTACTCACTCAACAGCAAAGCGAGCGAGTTCAAGGTAGCCTCTAGCTCATTGAGGTCAAGGTTTTCACATTCGTGGGTATTTCGAAAGAAGACTTTTCGCTCGCCTTCATCCATCGCAAAAGCCCCATGAATAATGTCTCTGTTTTTTGCCAGGAGTTTGGTGGCTATTTCACCTGCATTTTCCTCCGGTAATTCGAACAAAAATTGCTCAACGATCACGATGGGGTCTGCTACGATCAGCACCACATTTTTCATCCCATTATCTTCACTTTCAACAACAAAGAGACCATCGGACTCATCTTGTTGAAGTATGTCAAAATCAAGTTCTAAAAGGTAGTTTTTTACTGTTTCAAAGTGAGAATTCATATTTTTTAAATTGGTTGTGTTCGTTACCTACTAATTAGTACTAAAGCTAGATTTTCTGAACCAATAAAATCGTCATTTATGCTAATTAGTTGACTATATTACGATAACTTTATGACAAAAGTTTTAGCATGGCTCAAAAAAATAGCAGAATTTTTTCCTACATTGGTCAGAACATCAAGAAAATTCGCCAAGCTAAGAACATTAGCCAGTCCGAGTTTGCTGCGCTTTTTCAGCTTTCAAGACCAACTGTAGGTGCCTATGAAGAAGGTCGTACTGAGCCAAAGATTGAAACACTGATAGAGATTGCAAGGCATTTTAGCATATCTATTGATGTCCTATTAACAAGAGAGCTTGACTCCAAAGACGTGTTCAGTTTGGGGTTGCTTAACAAAAAACTGGACAAAGCCCACGAATCAAAAGGTACTGAAAGAAAGGCCCGTACTGCTCCTTTTATTAGCATCCATGAAAAAGTAAACTTTCTTGTTAGCCACCATGATAGAGCCTACATGGAAGGTCTACCGTCACTCGGTGTTCCTGAACGATTGAATAAGGTTGATCTCATCATTGAAAATGAAGGCACCAAACTTGAAGTAGACAATCAAGGCATCCATCATGGAGACTTTTTATTTTGTCAAACAGATAAGAACCTTAAGAATACGCCAGAGCAGTTGCATGTTTTTGTCACAGGACATGAAGTCATCGCCGGAAGGATTGGATCCAAGACTCAAAAATCGCTTCTCATTACGTTTGACAACTTACTGTACGAGCCCTTGACTATCGAACTTAAATCGATCCTGCGTTCATACAGTGTCATGGGTGTTTTTTCTACAAACACCTCAACGCCAAGTTCCCTGGAAAGTCGTTTGAAGGCTATCGAAGAGAAACTGAAATTGATATGATCAGTTGTCCAACCGGTCATTGATACTAATCCAGATTAAAGACGACAAAGCGCAATAAAAACTTTTCCACAATAATGGCGTAATATGGGGGTTCATACCATAGTGGAACACTATTTGAACGGTAGATTTGAATTAACAACAGCGAAATGAATATGATTATGCAATCAAGATTACTCCAGGTACTCCTTTTGAGTGTCATCACACTAGGCACTTTTTCGTGCAAAAAGAACAAAAAGCTCTCGGAATTGAGTGATCCAACGGCAGAGCAGGCAAAAATGGAACAAGAGGCTCAAGAGCAAGTCCCAGAGGAACCTGTAAATGAGGCTAACAAGCAACTCCAGCCGACTAAGATCATCAAAACATTGACAACCGAACAAAAGCTAGATGACTATTTTGAGACCATTTCGAGCGCATCTTCCACCTCTGCTGCAAACAGCGAGATCCAGGAAGCGCTGAAAATGTTCAGCACACCCGATGCACCACTTTTGATCGTCTTCTATGAGGCAGATGGGCAGGCCAGCTACGATGAACCTACTACCATCGAAAAATACCTCAACTACCTAAAAGATACGGGAAATGCCAACGCTAAAGTGGAAGAGATTGTCACGGACAGCAATGGCAAAATCAAAGAAATCGTTTTAAAGAAGTAAGGTCAAAACGCAAACACACATGAAAAAAGTCCAATATATTTTTTTCGTACTGTCTCTATGTACATTTTTTACTGGATCTGCACAAGATGATGTAGACCCTGCTCGGAAGCAGGCCATCGATTCACTTGCTCTGGAAAAGGTTCGAGATTTGAGTAAATACATCAGCATAATAGGTAGCAAAGACACCCAGTTCAGCGAAGCACAACGCGTCATGGATCGGGCAGAAGAGCTGTTTGCTCCCGACAGTGAGATGGGCGTTTCCTCGCTCAGCAGAGAAGAAGTGACCTATTACAAAGTCCGTGAATACTTTCAGCGTCTCATGGCACTCAACTATGACAAGGTGGAAATCAAATGGTACGACATCCACTATGTAAGTGATCTGGAGCGACAGCCTGATGGCAAATATGTTGGGGTCATTACCGTCTATCAACGATTTGAAGGATCTGCAGATGACGGCATCACGTACAAAGACACCACCAAGAAGGACATCACCATTTACGTCGAAAGAAAAGAAACCCAGATCGCTGGCAGGCTGATTGAGTTTTGGGACGTCATGCTCGGGGATATCCGCGTAACCGAAACCTCTGCATGAAGTTCGTTGTAGGAGTACTCGGAGTGCTCAGCTTTTCTCTTGCAAGTAGTCAAAGACTTTCCGACGAGATGAAAGCTACGGAAGAAATGCTTGCAGCCTCTACCAAACAGGTTAACCAGTTTTTCCTACGATTTAACGGTGAAGAGGACAAGAATGGGAAGAGGCTGAATCCCAAGGATCGGAATTTCCGATCGCCAAGCCTACGCAAAAATTATCTCCCCAATTTGTTCGATCAAGCGGGTTCCTTGGATCCACTTTTGGCTAGAGAATTCGTCAAGCTTGTATCGGATAAGCGAGAACCTCGATTTTTGAATCGCCGCGAAAATGATTGGATTGCAGAAGTAAATGTAGATTTTGTTGCTAATGGTAGGACGGTCTCCGGAATTCTGTACTTACGGTTGGATCAGCAAGGAAAAGGATACGCCTGGATCATCGAGGATGTTGCCTTCGACCACCTTACCAAGAACCTGGAAAAGGATCCCGAAGATCACAGCTATTTCATTCATCCCATGAGTCACGAACTCGAATTCATGACCTTGAGGAAGGCTTTCCAAAAGGACAAAAACGCCATCCAGTACACGCAAAAGGACTACCAACCAGACTTTCTTTCGATCTTCCTATACGAGGTTGCGAATGGAAACATGACCTTCAAAACAGTGAAAGATGTGAAATTTCATTTTTTTGTTTTTGAAGAGTGGTATTTCTCCTTGGCCAACTTTAATCGGCCCGGGTACAATTCAGGGTGGCTAATCAACAATCTTTTTAGGTTTGAAAACGAAAACCAGAAAAGACAACTGAAGGACTATGTCTACAGCAAAAACTAAGGGGACCCATTTTCTGGTCTACGTAGCGATCTTTCTCCTACTTCTACCACTTCATTCGCAAGAGATTGAAGATCCCGTAAAACAGGAAGTTAGAAGTTTGGTGCGTTTCTATGAATATATGCTCAATACGCTGGGCTCAGATGGAACGACCCTAAGAGACAAAGAGGTAATCATTCGGGAGAGCTTCGCCAAGGCTTTTACAAATCCTCGGGTTCAAGTAGAAGATGACCTTTTGGATGATCGAAGTGTGATCACCAATAAAGACATTCAGGCATACCTGCGGGACGTTGACTTCTTCTTTCAGGAGGTGAGTTTCCGGTTTGATAGTGTACAAGTAAAGGAAGAGAAGAAACCCAATGATGAGCCTTTTTACTTGGTGAGTTTCGAAAAAACCATTGAGGGTACCTCCTTAGAAGGCGAGCCAATTAAGAAAATTGAACAAAGATTTCTTGAAGTGAACGTAGATCAAGAAAATGCAGACCTGAAAATTGCGAGTGTGTACACGACCAAGGTCACCCGAGAACAAGAGCTGTCCGACTGGTATAATTCCCTTTCGTTTGGTTGGCTTCATCTATTTGATCAGTACGTAACATATGACTCGATCACTGCGGAGGTTATTCAGCAGATGGCAGATCTGGATAGCATCAACCTTTCAGAGAATCAATTTCTGCGGAATATTGCACCACTTTCTGCACTGAAACACCTCCGTTATCTTAATATCAATAACACCCAGATCAAGGATCTCTCTCCTCTTCGGTATTCAACCAACATCCAAACCCTGGTAGCAAACAATACGCCCGTTCACGACCTGACCTTCTTCCAGTATTTTGATCAAGTCATGCACCTAGAGCTTCAGAATACGCAAGTTGAAAACATGACATCTATTGCAAACCTGCAAAAGTTGGAAGTGTTGAATGTATCGGGCACACCGCTACTTGACTCCGTATCAACACCGCTGCCGAATTCGCTCAAGAAATTGGACCTTTCAAAAACTGACTTGAATCAGCTCCGAATGCTTCAGGGCTTAGCAGCGCTCACGACCTTAGATATCTCCCACACTAAGGTGTCCAATCTACAACCACTACAAAATTTGGTTTCACTAACGAGTCTTAATGCCTCCAATACAAACTTGCAGACTTTGGAAGGAATCGAGAATCATCCAGCACTGGAAACCATTGACATTCGCAAAACGCAAATAGCCTCCTTAGCTCCCATTAATAACCTTCCGCAACTGAAAAGGATTGAAGCAGATCTTTCGCGAGTTTCTGCGACAGAAGCAGATCAATTCATGGAGACTCATCCTTCCGTGGTGGTGATAGTAAATAGCCAAGAAATAAAAGACTGGTGGTTGGCATTGCCTAGCGACTGGCAAACTTTTTTTAAGCGCACATTCGAACTGGAAACACCTTCAAAAGAAGAACTGATTGACTTGGTAAAGGTGGATAGTTTGGATCTTTCCAATACAGAAGTTTCTGATCCAGACCCACTTAATCGGCTGACTAAGCTTCGGTATCTAAACATTAGCAATACATCGATCTCGAGCTTGGAATTTGTGGAAGGAATGGGGCAACTTCAGGTTCTTTTCGCTGACAACATAGAAGCACAGGACCTTGCAGGTCTTTCCAAGGCGCGATCACTCACCCATCTAAGCCTAGTTAATGTCCAAATGAACAATATCCAGGTATTGAAAGCATTGCCAATGCTAAAATTCGTGGATCTAAACGATGCCGAAGTCCCCGAATCGCAAATAGTAGAAATGCTCCAGTACAATGAAGATCTCCATTTGCTCTGGAGAAGTGCAGAACTCGAGACGTGGTGGAATGGGCTTCCCAAGGCTTGGAAGATCGCTTTCAACCTTCAAAATCCTACCCCAGAGAAACTTCACAAATTGACCCATTCAGATAGATTGGAACTGACCGGAACGGACCTGCGTGACTTTAGCGCCATACGTCTTTTCATTAATCTGCAAGAATTAGATTTAAATCAGACAGGTATTTTGAGCCTATCCGGCCTTGACGATCATCAAAACTTACATTCACTACGATGCACAAATGGTCCTCTGCGGTCTGTTGAAGGCCTCGCTGTTCTTTCCGGGCTTGCGACATTGGATATCGCCAATACAGCCATCGATGATTTACAGGCCCTGGGTAAGATTTCTTCGCTTAAGCGACTCAACTGTTCCGGCACCAACATCAAACGGCTTAAAGGAATGGAAAACCTATTTTCGCTCGAGTACCTGAATGTTAGTAATACCAACGTGTTCAAGCTTGATCGATTAGGGAATCTACCTGACCTGAAAGAGCTGGTGTGCTTCAATACACGACTCCGCCAATTTGAGATCGACAAATTCCAGGAAAGGCTTCCGGACTGCAAAATCGTCTTTTACTAGAAAAGATTACTTTTTGGTACGACTTTGCTTAGGGAATGAAATTGAGAACGTCGATCCTTCCCCTAAAGTAGAATCTATTCTTAATTCACCTCCGTGCTCCTCGACGATAAGTTGTGAGATAAACATGCCTAATCCCGTCCCTTCACCGGGGTCTTTTGTGGTAAAGAAAGGATCGGTCAACTTACTTAGCGTTGCAGGAGACATGCCCATGCCGCTATCTTGAATATTAACAATTATCTTATCTTTTTCGTCAAGGATTGAAAGGATAATTTTGCCACGACTTTCAATTGCTTGCTCCGCATTTACAATGATGTTTGTAAATAACTGATGCAACTTCCCATCATTGCCCTTGATAATCGAGTCATCGCACTCAAAGTATTTCTCCACCTCTATACTCTTGGCCTTAAATCTTGTTGCAGCGATATTGAGGCTATTGGTGATGATTTCTTCCAGATCGCAATCCTCATTGAAAGAAGAACCAACTCGGTTAAAATGACTTAAACCTGAAACGATGTCCGATGCCCTTCTAACCCCCTCGTAAATTGCATGGAAATACCCATCCATTCGATCGGAATCGTACTGCGGAAGTTTCTTAAGATCAACTTCCAATCCCTCCGCTCCATGTTTAATAAAATTCAGCGGGTTGTTGATTTCATGCCCTATTCCTGCCGCCAGCACACCAAGAGAAGCCATTTTTTCAGCGCGTATGAGTTGTTCTTGAGCTGATTTCAATTTTTCATATCCCTTTATCAGCTCCGCATTTTTTATTTCCAACTCCTCGGTTCGTTCACTTACCTCCTTTTCCAAATTCTTACTATACTCTTCCAGTTGGATCTGCGCACGTCTGACTTGAGTGATATCTCGGGCAAAAAGAGACAGCCCTACAATCTCGTTATTCCGATAAATGGGATTGTAGTTGAATTGAAAAATGATCTCTCCCTGGGGGCCCGGGTAATGCACAACTCGACTAAACTTCTCTCCCAGGTACGCTTGCTTAAAGTCTTGCCTAAACATTTTGACCTGCTCCTCGGCTTTTAGCTGATTAAGTAGATCAATCCCTCTGTATACGTTCACGCCATCCGTCGACTTCGCGGAGATGGCAAATGCGTTGTTATACTCAACCAGTCGATTCTCTCGATCAAAGAATCCGATGTAATCTTCCGTACTTTCAATAATGGATTTAAGATTGGCACGTTCTGACTGCATTCCAAGAAGACTGTTTTTTAGATTTCTTCGAACGAACAAGTACAGCAGAGCTGAGCCTCCAAGCAGAATAAAATAAGCATAGAGAAAAACAGAAATACGGTCATAAATTTCACTGATCAGAAGTCGATTGGGCATCGAAACAATTAGCCGGTGATTAACAGGGGCTATATGAGTCATCATTCCGATCACTTCTTTTCCTGCGAGTGGCTCCGTACCCTGCACAAATTGAATACTTTGATCGTACTCCTCAACACTCACAAATTCATAGTTCAAGGTATCATTTCCCAAAACTTGATGGTAATCTTCAGTCTCCAGTGGATAGTAAATCTGCGTCGTTCCGAAATCTTTGCTGATGAGATGAATCCGATAGTTTGGATTAAAACCAAATTGCTCCAAATCAGCATTTGCGCTACTATAACCAAATGCGGAAGTATTGACCGCAATCAACTCCTCATTCTCATCGTAAATTGGAACACGAATCGGGATAATCCAATCCTCGACATTTGTGAAGTAGTAGCACTCCCCCACTGAAATGTGTTGCCCTGACCGTGCCAACTCAAACGACCGTCGTGTACTTTCAGATTGTATTAAATTGGGCAGGGAATCCGTCATTGTAACACCCTTAAACATCGTCACCTGACCTTCAGGGGTTGCAAATCCTAAAGCGAGCAGCTCTTTTTCGTACAGCTTTAATGCTTCTCCAGCATAGTGCTCTCGTTCTTCCTGAGACTCAATCTCAGCCAACCTCCTACCGATGCTGATAAGCGTAAGTTCCCATTGATGAAAACTTAGCTCATAGTATTCCTTGAGCACGGAAGAGGTGTATGCTAGATCCCGTACCCTATCTTGCCTTGTATCATTATTTACGTACATAAAAGCCCCTAACAAGCAGAATGTCAGTATGACTACAAGCAGCAAGAATATTCGTCTAAGTGATGATAATTCTTTGCCTTCTTCCATCGCGGTGATGAATGTTCAGGATGAATGTAAAATTAATGCTTTAAGAAGAGACCGATCTTTAACGCTTGCGTCAGTCTTTGTCACCCCAGAAACCAAACAGCCAATTACCAGGTGCTTTTTCATCGTTTGACTTAAAAAACTCGTCTACGGCCCGCATGAGCTCCTTTTTCGTAATGGACTCATCTCCATCACGATCTAGTTTGACAAAGGCCTTGGCAGAGTACTTTATAGGGATGTGGTAGCACATGAACATATCTGAATACTCATCTACGGAAATAACACCATCCTCATTAATATCAAATGCGTCAAATAGGCTGCTTACCATCTTTACAACGAATTTCTGATACAGTTCTTCGCCTCGAGGACTGAGCATTTTTTCGTAAAATTTCAAGAATGCCTGCTCATTTGCTTCAATTCCACGATTCTCGAAGTAATTCTTGAAGGCCCTCCAGCTTGTTAAGCTATTGTTGATCACTTTGGTGTAGTCCGATGATCCTGGCTTAAAATCCCAAAGGAGACAAAGCGATTCACCAATTTCGCGGAAATCATTCTCTTCCAAAACTCCGTTTTTGTCTTGATCTAAAACGGTCTTAAAATAGTGGGATACTTTTTCTCTCTGGAATTCGGTCAGCATGATAGGTGTGTTTAGCCAACAAGTTTATGGCAAAGGTATCAATTGATAAAAAAAATACGACTAATAAACGCCAAACATCGTCGATACGAACAGCTGACGGAAGCACACTCGAACTAAAGCGTAGCATTGTAGTGTTATCGTAGCGCTATGTCAAAGTTCAAAGAATTAATTAATGGAGATCAACCCGTGCTGGTAGATTTTCATGCTACCTGGTGTGGTCCGTGTAAAACGATGGCTCCTGTTCTGGAGGAGTTAAAAAAAGACGTAGGTAGTAAAGCCCGAATCATCAAAATCGATGTCGACCAAAATCCTGCCGCAGCCCAAGTTTATGGCGTCAAAGGGGTTCCAACATTTATTTTGTTCAAGAATGGAAAACAGCTCTGGAGGCAATCGGGTGCAATCCCAAAAAATATGCTGGTGGATGCCATTCACAATGCGTAATTTTCGGTATGCAAATTCCTACATTGGTTTCCGCTCATTGGCTTCATCAAAACCTCGAGAACTCCAATCTGATTATATTGGATGCTACCTTGGCAAAGCCAATGTCCACAACTGCCGCACTTCCGCATGCAGATAAGCAAATTCCGGGAAGTCGCTTTTTTGACATCGATCATCAATTTTCCTTTGAGGATACGGATCTACCACACATGATGTGCGATGCCTCCCAATTCCAGAAGGCAGCACAGGCGCTTGGGATTAGTCAAAATAGTCTAGTAGTTGTCTACGATCGCCACGGGGTTTATTCCAGCCCCAGAGCGTGGTGGATGCTAAAGTCGATGGGTCAAACGAATGTGGCCGTATTGGATGGAGGATTGCCGGAATGGATTGCCTGTGGATTTTCTACCGAGGAGAAACTTGACACAACCGTACCGTCTGGAGATTTCCAGCCTAGTTTTGATAAGAGCTGTTTCGTGGATGCTTCGACCATTTTGTCATCTATCGAGGATGAAGAGATCCAAGTTCTTGATGCTCGGTCAAACGGTCGTTTTCATGGAACCGAACCAGAGCCAAGAGCAGGTTTAAGGAGTGGGCATATCCCCAATTCAATTTCATTGCCCTTTACCGAGGTTCTCCAAGGAACGAAAATGAAAACTACAAAAGAACTTTCCGGCATATTTTCCGCACTGCTTCCGGAAAGAAAAAAGCTAATCTTTTCTTGTGGATCAGGTCTCACAGCTTGCATTATATTGCTGGCCGCACATCTTGCGGGACACGAGCATCTAGCCGTCTATGATGGCTCCTGGTCTGAATGGGGTCAGGAGAACCAATGGCCTGTTGTCCTAAGCTAAGAAATGGAATGGGCCTCCATCAATCCTTTCCTCCTAATATAGTATACCAATGGGCCTAAAATCGGGATGAGGACCACCAGCGCAAACCATATGATTCTCACCTTAACCGGCCATGTCTTCATCAGGATATCAATCATGGAATGAATGGCAAGTGCTGCGGCTACAATAGCGATATACAATTGATAGTTCATCACGTTTGGGTTTAAAGATTTATTTTAAATGTCATGACCGG
>CAZQJU010000071.1:0-18011 GCA_964593185.1 uncultured Roseivirgaceae bacterium | reverse complement strand
ACCAACGACCCACGCATTACAAGTGCGTTGCTCTGGCCAGCTGAGCTATGGAGGCATTAAGATATTATCACCTCTCGTTTGAGGTGTAGTTTCCAAGATCAGTTGCTCTGGTCGAACCGTCGAACCGCAGCTGAGCTATGGAGGCATTATAACTTTTCATCACCTCACGTTTGAGGAACCTTCTAAAAGGTTTGCAAAAATAGTAGTAACAACTATTTTCCCAAACCATATCTGAACTTTCTTACTAAATAGATTGAAGTTGTGATCTTAAACCTGCCAATTCCTTTTCAGCAGCTGCGACCTTCGCCTGCATGTCAGCCTTCAGCTTGTCAGCCGTAGCCGAATTAGCAAAGAATTCCATGTTGGTATTCCAGGTCGAGATATCGTTCTCCAAGGTTGAAATCTTGCGTCGAATGGAGTTTTCCTTGCGCTGGATCTTTCGATCTCCTCCGGGAGTGTTTCTTAACCTACCAAACTCGATGTGGTTACTTAACTCCGCCTTATCCTCCTCCAAGACAGCCTCATTTGCAAGTATCTGGCTTACCGCTTCATCAAAGCGCCTCTTTACCTTTTTGATGGCATTCTTAGGTACAAAACCGATTGCAGTGAAATTGTCGATCAAGTCATATACCTCATCCAGATCAACTGCTTTCTTACTTCCTGCCGATTCAAGCTGATCACAGATCTGTAATTTCAGATCCAAGTTCTCATCGTACGCCTTGAATTTCTCCTTATTTTGGTCTCTCCGACGATTGAAAAAGTGATCGCAAGCAGCTTTGAACTTCTCGTACGTCTCCTTTCGGACTTTTTCAGGAACAGGTCCAAGTTCCTTCCATTCCGCTTGAAGGTTTTTGAAACGCTGTGCCGCCGAATCCCATTCCGAGCTTTCCTTAAGCTCCTCTGCCCTTTGGATCAGTTCGTTTTTCTTCAATAAATTGTCCTCACGCTGTCCTTCTAACTGTTTGAAAAACTGGTTTTTGTGGGCAAAGAATTTTTTGAACGTATTCCAAAATCCTCGATTAATTTCTTTTGCCTTTTCTTTCGGCACACCCCCGATCGCTTCCCATCTTTTTTGCAATTCCAGAATCTCCTTGGTCTTTCCGTTCCATTCCGTGATGCGATCTGAAGTGAAGGAGAGAAACCCGTTGACCTCATTGATGAGCTCTTGTTTCAACACAAGGTTTGCTTCAAACTGCCCTTTGAGGTCATCAAAATACTCTTTCCTCTTGGCATAGATGGCATCAGAAGCACCCTTAAATCGTTGCCACAGCGCCTCCTGATCATCTTTTGGGACGGGACCAATGTGCTTGTATTCTTCATGAAGGTCATTGAGCTGGATAATGGCCGTTTTTAAGTCCTCAACAGCCGAAAGTGCTTCCGCCTTCTCACACAGCTCCGTTTTTTGCTCTAGGTTCTTTTTGCGATCCAGATCCTTCAGCTCAAAATAGATGCTTCGATGGTCGTAGTAGCGATCCAAGAGCGCATTGTAATTGGCCCAAAGGGTTTTATTCTGAGCTCCTGGAACAGGTCCGATCTTTTTCCATTCTGCCTGAAGTTCCTTTACGGAGTTAATACTTTGTGTAGATTCCTCCCCATCAACGATTTCTCGAAGTTGCTCCAGCAAACGCTCTTTTTTCTTTAGGTTGTCCTCTCGTTGGTTTTGGAGCTCTTTGTAATGCTTGTTTCGCTTGGACTTAAGTACTCCGTATAGTGCAATAAACTCCTTATCTCCTTCATCGCTATGGTATTCAAACGAATCTGCCTCATTTCCTTCCGAAACAAATCGTTGCAACGCTTCATTCTTTTCCAGCTCATATAACTCATCAAAACGAGGTTTGATGGCTTTCAAGATCTTATCTAGTCTTTGGTAGTCTTCTTCGTTGCGAACCTCTTTTAGTTGCTTCAGAAGCTCAGCTTTGTCGGCATGCTCAAAATCAAACTCCTCTTCATGTACTTCTTCTTCCTCTTCCTCTGAAAGACCTTCAGAAGAAGTATTTTCATTTAACTCCTTCTCCTCTTGTGAAGCACTGTCTACCTCACTTGATTGATCTGATTGCCCCTCCTCCGCAGCTACGGGGACTTCTTTTTCTGCGGAAGGTGATTCCTTAGGCTGCTCGTCGACAACTACATTGTCCGCAGAACCCTCAAGAACTACTTGCTCCACAGTTTCTTCCTCTGCTTTGGACTCATTGGCCTCCGATGCTGCAGCTGAATCTCCCTTTGCGTCTGGGAGCGAAGCCTCTTCTTGTTCAACCTTCTCAGCAATTCCGTTCGACGATTCAGTCTCCGCAGCCATCTCCTCCTCCAGGGCCGATTCCTGGGCTACTTCAACTACCTGGTCGTTAGGTGACTCAGCTTCTTTTTTGGTTATCTGATCATCGTTTAATTCAGCATTTTGCTGAACTCCATCAGAATTTTCATTCTGCAACTTTTCCGCATTCTCCATTATTGGATACCATTATTTATCGTAAGACACAAAGCTAACCAAATACCCTAATTCATTCTGGGATCTTTTGGATAGTTGGACATGAGACGGTACTTCCCTCCCATGGTTTTGAGACACTCTTTCCATAGCTCATGGTTGTTCCAGTCGAAAATCATTTCTTGAGAGGCGCCCTTCAAAACGATCCATGATTTTGCTTTCATCTCATCCATTAACTGCCCTGCAGCCCATCCTGAATACCCAAGAAAAAAACGAATGTCTGTGGAAGCAATGGACTTGGTATTCATCATTTCCAATAGATGCTCATAGCTACCCCCCCAATGGACGTCATTGAGCACCATCTGCGAACTTGCGGCTAAATCCTCATGCCGATGAATATAATGGAGCGTATCCTGTTGCACCGGTCCTCCGATGTAAATATCCGCATCAAAACTGACCTCATCTATGACATCGGCTATCCCGAGTTGCGCTTTTTTATTCAAAACAAAACCCAGCGTTCCGTTTTCATCGTGCTCACATAGGTAAATGACCGTCCGTTCAAAATTGGGATCAGGTAGGTATGGCTCAGAAATGAGTAGATCTCCTTTCTCGGGCGCAACCAAATGATCTGAGGTAAAGTAATCCATTAGTGCAGTGCAGGTCTTATTTCCAAATCGTTTAGAATCTCTCCTTCTAATGCTTTCATCTCTTCTAACCGTTTATACACCGGTTCCTCCTCAAAATAATTGAGCGCCATTCGCACAAACACCTCACCGTGCCTTGCCTCCGAAGCCCAGAGCTGATGATAAAAATGCTTGAGCTCCTGATCTTCAAGTGCTTCGTACACAAGTTTAAATCGCTCCGCACCTCTTGTTTCAACCAGGGAAGCAAGAAGTAACCTATCCATGAACCGCTCTTCTCTTCCGTCTCGGCAAATCTTGATGAGTTGTTGTATGTACAGGTCCTTTGGAATAGAATGATTTAGCTGAATGCCCCTTTGCTGCATGATCGCATACACGTCCCTGAAATGCTCGAGCTCCTCCACTGAAGTCTCAATCAACTCAGGAATAATTTCAACTCGATTCGGATACTTTGCAACCAGACTTAAGGCCATGCCGGAAGCTTTCCTTTCACAATCTGCATGATCCTGCAAGAACGCATCAAAATCATCCATTACGGCGGTGATCCATTCCCTCTTTGAGGGTACCGTCAAGTCAATCCTAAATTTCATGTGTGAGGTTGCTACTTTCCAAAAACGTCAAAGAAACAAGTTGTACGCTAAATCCAGTGCTTAATTTAAGATTGATATGATCAATTATTTGTCGTTTCATCTACTTTTGAGTCAATAAATTCGAATAGTCAAAATCAAATATATGAAGGAAGACATTGCTTCCATTAGAAAAGAGTATACCCAAGCATCCTTGGATACCCAATCGGTGGATAAAAGTCCATTCATACAGTTTGAGAAATGGTTTAAGGAAGCCCTAGATGGTGACCTATTGGAGCCGAATGCCATGGTATTGGGAACGGTCAACAGCGAAGGTCAGTCTTTCCAGCGTACAGTGCTGTTGAAAAGCTTTGATGAGCACGGGTTGGTTTTCTACACCAACTATACCAGTAGAAAGGCACGTCATATTAGCGAAAATGCAAACGTCTCTCTTTTGTTTCCTTGGTACTCCCTCGAACGACAAGTAATCGTCACGGGCCAAGCCAAGAAGGTCTCCCAGAAGGAATCTTTGAAGTATTTCTTATCACGCCCAAGAGGAAGTCAATTGGGTGCTTGGGTGAGCCATCAAAGCCAGATCATAAGCTCCAGAGGTATTCTGGAGACAAAGCTCTATGAAATGAAAGAAAAGTTCAAAGAAGGCAAGATCCCTTTACCCGACCACTGGGGAGGTTTTCGAGTCATCCCGCAATCCTTCGAATTTTGGCAAGGGCGAGCTAGTCGGCTGCATGACCGTGTCATGTATGAAAAACACAATAACCTCTGGGACATTAGTCGACTATCTCCTTAATGACTTCGGTTTATCTCGAGCGATATGCGTGGAAGCAAGAGTTGTTTCCTGACTTCATTCCACCAAAAAATCTTGGAATGATTGTGGTTATTCCCGCTTTCAAGGAAACCTCTATTGAACTTGCACTGGATTCGCTTAACCACTGCACTGCACCCGGTTGCGATGTACTTATTTTAGTGGTTGTTAATGAATCTCAACGTGCTTCGCAAGAGGTTTCAGACATCAATCTGCAGTGTCTAAACACGATTCGCACCTTTGATTCCCGATATCACATCTTATCTACGTACCTGAAGCTCCCGGAAAAGAAAGCCGGAGTAGGTCTGGCCCGCAAAATTGGTATGGATGAAGCCGTCCGGATGTTTCGCAAGGTGGATCACGATGGAGTGATTGTTTGCTTCGACGCGGATTGTCGATGTGATGAAAACTATCTCGTTGCCATCGAAAATTCCTACAAAGACCATGTGGTCAATGCTGGCATTGTTTTTTACGAGCATCAACTGAACAGGGTAAATCATGAGGCCATTCTTAACTATGAACTCTATCTAAGGTACTACATTGATGCACTCCGGTATACCAACTTTCCGTATGCACATCAAACCTTAGGCTCCTGTATTACAGTCCGGTGCTCTCAGTATGAAAAAGTAGGCGGAATGAACACTCGCAAGGCGGGAGAAGACTTTTACTTTCTAAATAAAACGATTCCATTGGGTGGGTTTGTGGAAATCAATGATACTACCGTAAAACCTTCTGATCGAGTTTCCGATCGAGTGCCTTTCGGAACGGGCAAAGCGGTAAATGACATTCTTAACGACGAGGATGTATACTACGTCTACCACCCAAACACCTTTGAAGACCTGAGGATATTCTTTAGTCGAATCGATTGGTTTGAGGAATCGGATGAATGGAATATCCCGCGATCTATGAAAGACTTCCTGGGAATTGATTGGAAAGATCAAATTCTCGAACTAAGATCACAGGTGGCCTCTAAAGAAAATTTTGAAAAGCGCTTCTTCCACTGGTTTGATGCATTTAGGGTCTTGAAATTTGTTCACTTCTGCCGAGACTACTACTACCAGAATGTTGAACTCAAAGAGGCGCTCGACTGGCTTAGGCTCCAGACACTTCACCTCCCAGGTTCGCTTGGTGCTCAGCTGATTCAGCTCAGGTACCACGATCGCAACAACCCAACCTGATATGACAGGAAGGATCGTCTATGTTCCGGGTATAGGAGCAGATCACAGAGCCTTTTCGCGACTAAAGACTGCGCCTGACCAACCGCAAGTCTATGCCGATTGGCTTTCTTTGGAGTCTACAGACGAATCTTTCGAAACCTACTGTAAACGATTGGTCGATCACTACAAGATCACAAACGAAGACACACTCATTGGTCTTTCTTTTGGAGGACTGGTCGTACAACAAATCGCCAAAGTCCATGGCAACAAACAGGTGATTCTCGTTTCCAGCTTTAGAAATCGTTCGGATCTGAAAGTGCTATGGACCTATTGTCTAAAACTTAAGCTCTACCGATTGGTCCCCGCCTTTCAGCTTCCACTTTTAGCGGAGGTAGCCTCCCCTTTCCTACATTCCTGGCGTCGGAAAGAAAGCAAGATATTGAGAGAGATGCTCAAGGACGCCAACTTCAAACTGATCAGGTGGTCCTTAAAGCAAATTGCCCTTATTGACTTAAAAAGTACCTACCATCGACGTTATCTGAGCTTAATTGGCGATAAAGACTTGCTGATCAGAACGTGGTGTTCAGATGAGATGATTATTCCTGATGGGGCACACTTCATGATTTACACGAAGGCTGAGGCCATAAGTGGTAAGATTAACGCTTACCTTCAAGAATAGCCTTAGACCAAATCAAACAAGTTCCTAACACCGATCGATCTTTTCGTGGTAAAGCCTTCAGCGTAGTCCACACCGATCTTTTGCCCCCAAACAATGGCTCGGGCTTCCAACATTCTAATGAAATTTTGGGAGCTAATGTAAGTGGCAGGCTCTGAGCTATTGGGATCGAAAAACTGTGATTTAAACGCTTGAATGGCTTCCCTCCTTTTTTCAATCACTCCGGAAATATCCACGATCAAGTCTGGCTCCCGATCAATGCTTTGAATGCAGAAGTACAGCTTTTCCGGTCGGTAGGGGTCCTGTGTTTTACCATCCCAGCTCGTCTTGATTTCTCTCAATCCGGACAGAAAAAACGCGGTTTCTACCAGTTGAGCTCCTCGGGTATGGTCTGGGTGTCGATCATAAACGGCGTTTGTAATGACAATCCTGGGCTGGAAACGACGAAGTTGTTCAATGACTTTTAGCTGGTTGTTCTTATTATTTTCAAAGAATCCATCTGGGAGCCTCAAGTTTTCTCTCGCACTGAGACCTAGGATTTCTCCGGCATCTTTTGCTTCCTGGGCACGTATTTCGGGTGTCCCCCTTGTGCCAAGCTCTCCTTCAGTCAGATCTACAATTCCCGTTTTGTATCCATTTTCTCTATGTACAAGTAATGTGCCTCCAAAGGAAAGCTCCACATCGTCTGGATGGGCTGTAATACCAAGTATGTCAAGTTTCATTTTTAGTTATTTGCAGTTGTAGTAACAGCGATGGTAAATTAATGGTTTCTGAATGAAATCGTCAGCTAGCTAACAATTAGTAACCTAACTGCAAATGAATATAATTGTCATGGGTGTCAGTGGGTCCGGAAAATCCACCATTGGTCAACGTCTTGCGAAGGAGCTAGGCTATGCTTTTTACGATGCCGATGATTTCCATCCAAAATCGAATGTCGATAAAATGGCAAATGGAGACCCGTTAAACGACGAAGACCGAATGCCCTGGCTCGAACATCTCGCGTTGAAGCTATCTTCATGGGAAAAAAGTGTCCTGGCCTGCTCTGCATTGAAAGAATCTTACCGGCAAATTCTTCAGTCAAACGCTGAAGAGATCCAATGGGTGTATCTTGAGGGATCAAAAGCAACTATTGCCAAACGAATGAATAACCGCAAGGGACACTTTATGAAGACTGCGATGTTAGATTCGCAATTTAAGGACCTGGAGCCGCCCTCCTATGGCATTCACGTCCCGATAGCGTCGGATCCAGCTAGAATCATTTCGTCCATCGTCGATAAAATCTTGCCCGTTTGATTGATCCTATCTTAATTGCTGCAGTTCTTCTAGGGATCGCCGTACTCCTCTTACTGATCTTGTATTTAAAAATACAAGCTTTTATTTCACTGTTAATCTCAAGCATCATCGTAGGTATTGTAGCAGGGATGCCTCCTCTTGAAATCATTTCCACCATCCAAAAAGGAATGGCTGGAACTTTAGGGTTCGTTGCTGTTGTCGTTGGGCTAGGTTCGATCTTTGGCGCAATACTCGAACAATCGGGCGGTGCCAATGCACTGGCACACTTCATGATCAAAACATTTGGTGAAAACCGGGCTTCCTGGGCGATGGTCATCACTGGCTTTTTTGTTGCCATTCCCGTCTTCTTTGATGTAGGTTTTATCATTCTTGTCCCACTTGTATACGCCTTACAGCGAAAAAGTAAAAAATCATTGCTGCTCTACGCATTGCCGCTACTTTCAGGGCTGGCAATTACGCATGCATTTATTCCCCCGACTCCAGGACCTGTGGCGGTAGCGGACATCCTGGGTGCAGATTTGGGACTTGTGATTCTTTTTGGAGGGATTGCAGGGATTCCTGCTGCCATTGTGAGTGGACCACTTTTCGCTAAGTATATCGCTAAGAAAATTCACATTGAGGCTCCGAACGAAGTGGATACGTCAAACGTACCCAGCGAACTTCCTTCGGTCGGTCATATTCTTTCAATCATTTGTATCCCAATTGTGCTCATCGTGATAGGGACTTTGCTTAAGTCTTTTGAGGGGCGACTACCTCAGCTTCTCATTGAGAGTTTTGGTATGCTGGGTCATCCTTTCAGCGCACTTATTATTGCAAATCTCATTGCATGGTATACCTTGGGTATTAACAAGGGCTACACAAAGTCCCAACTGCAGGATTTAAGTACCAAATCATTAGGTCCAGCAGGGATTATTATCCTCCTTACCGGCGCAGGTGGTGTCTTTAAGCAGATGCTTGTTGATACGGGAACCGGCGCGATGTTGGCCACGTATTTTGCTGAGGCTGGCATCAATATCTTCTTTTTTGCCTTCTTTGCTGCAGGCATTGTTCGCATCTTACAAGGTTCAGCCACCGTATCCATGATTACCGCCGCCGGACTTACCGCACCATTGCTACCAACCACCCTATCAGACCCGCATAAAGCCATGCTGGTCATCGTCGTGGCCGCAGGTGCCTCTCTCATGTCACATGTTAATGACAGTGGATTTTGGTTGGTCTCAAAATACCTTGGGCTGACTGAAAAGCAAACCTTTAAGAGTTGGACCGTAATGACAAGTTTATTGGGGATTGTCGGATTTTTGACGGTATTGCTACTTCAGCTTTTCTTCTAGAAGCTGGTACTATCCCCTGCCGCGCTTCATTTCATCAATTGTATTCACTGCCGTTTGTAGCTCTCGTTTCAGTTTTACCTGCTTCTCTCTCGACTGGTTTTTATGGTCCTCAAAAGCAAGCTGTAGTGATTCTAATTCCTTTTTAGCTCGGTTTGTGACTCGATTGCTTTTCGAAAACATCATGTATAAGACACTGGCTAAGACGAGTGCAACGAAGATGATACTCCAAACTATGACATGATAGGCGCCCTTTGAAAGTTCAAGTCCCAGAAAAACGATAGAGTTGTTCTGAGTCAAACTCTCCTCCAATTGGGCCTGTACACTTGCCATCTTAGCATTCACACTTTGAACAGTGTCTCGTTGTAGTGCCACTTCCGCACTCAAGGATTCGATCGACTGAGTATTTGCCCGCAATTTCGCCATTACCTCATCCCAAAAGTTGTCTAGCCTGGTCCTTGGAATCACTTTATATTGGTTGAAGGTTTCTGTCTGATCAATCATCTCCTGATACTTGTAATTCAGTGAGTCTTGCCCCTGTAAATTCAACGAAAAGATGCATACTAGGACGAAGGCTGAGGTCCTCAAAAACTTCATAGTTGTAGCTGGTTTTAATGTTTCCGATTTCAGGACGCGAATATCGAATTAGACGCGCGTTATCCCAAATGATTCTAGGAATTAAACGGAAAAGTTTGCTACAAAATTTTATCAATAATTAATGATTTCGTAATCCGAATTCTCATTGTGAGATCACTTGAAAACTTTGAGGCATAATTTCTTGAGGTTAACAAAAAAAAAGGTAAAATTATCAGCTTCTAACTGGAAAAATGAGCACCAGATCCGCCAAAGGTAAACTCACGTACAGCACTTCCACGGACTCCCCCTTGAGAAGGAGGCTCATCTCATGCATAGAAGTTCTCACAGGAAGGCTACGGCTTGAGCGTCTGTATCAAGAGATTCTTGATGACGACCCCACCAGTGAAGAAATATGGAAACGCATCTACCAGAAGCTGGATCTAAAACACACGATTGCGGAAGGATCTCTGGAACAAATCAATACCAACAGCCCTTCCATTGTCATTGCAAATCACCCATTTGGAGTCGTTGACGGAGTCATCCTTGGTCACTTGGTGAGTCAGCGACAGCCTCGCTTCAAATTCCTGGTAAATGAAGTGCTTTGCCGAGAACCGCTACTTGATCCTTACTTGTTACCGATTGATTTCAAGGATACAAAAGAAGCCATGATCACCAACATTCAGACGAGAAAGTTGGCCATTAAGTGTCTTGAAGAAGGTGAGTCAATTGTAATTTTCCCATCCGGAGGTGTAGCCACTTCTCCCGGCTTTCTAAAGAAGGCGGAAGACCTGGAATGGAAAAAATTTGTGGGTAAACTGATTAGGAAATCCCAAGCTCCGGTGATCCCATTCTACTTCGAAGGAAGCAATAGCTGGATCTTTCAGTTTGCCAGCCAGCTGAGTATGGACCTGCGCCTCAGTGTACTACTTTACGAAGTCACCAACAAAATTGGGAAAGATTTTAAGGTCTACGTACGGAAACAGATCCCTTTTTCGGAGATTCAAGCCTTGGATAAAAAAGAAGATCTACTTGAGTTTCTTCGAAAAAGGGTCTTCAGCGATGCTATGAATTGATCACAATTTTTTCCATTACATCGTCTTGTCTGATCTCGTCTATCACTTCCAAGCCTTCGACAACCTTTCCAAAAACCGTATGATTTCGATCCAGGTGTGCCGTATTGTTTCGACTATGGCAGATAAAAAACTGCGATCCACCCGTGTTCCGTCCGGCATGCGCCATGGACAATACCCCACGATCATGGTATTGATTATCCCCGTCTAGCTCGCAATCTATGCGGTAACCAGGACCTCCGGAACCATCTCCCTTTGGACAACCACCTTGTATGACAAAATCAGGAATTACCCGATGGAATGTCAAACCATCATAGTATCCTTTTTCTGCAAGATCAGTAAAGTTTTTAACCGTATTTGGAGCATCTTCCTCGAAGAACTCAATCTTCATGACCCCCCTTTTTGTGTGAATTTCTGCTGTTTTCATCTTGCGAAATTAATGTCATAATTTGATTCGGGAGGATGAACAAAATCAAACTTCCATGTCCGATTCAATCAACATTTCTGTTCCATTCTGAACACTTGAATGTAAGTCAAACAGAGTAAACAATTGATAATCAACACTTTGCCTAAAGTGGCATAAGTATTGACCAATTATCCTCAAATTGACATTATGCTTAAAAACTATTTCCTGGTTGCCATTAGACACCTCAAAAGGCAGCCTGGCTACGCTCTTCTCAACATTTTAGGGCTCACGATCGGAATTGGCTCTGCTTTGCTTGTTCTACTTTATTTGGATCAAGAGTTGAGCTACGATCTGCAACATGAGAAAGCCGATCTTGTCTACCGAATTTCTACTGATTTTACGGAGCCGGACAATACCTTCCGATGGGCCTCTACGCAAGCCGTCTTAGGACGAGCCGTAAAGGAAGAGATTCAAGAAATTGAGCAATACACGCGTTTTGCCGGTGGTGGTGATACTCGATTGGCATTTGATAACATCAACTACACGGTAGAGGACTTGTACTTAGTCGACTCAACCGTGTTCGATTTATTTACTTTCAAATTTCTCCAAGGAGACCAGGCTACAGCACTCAACGCTCCCAATTCCGTAGTCTTAAGTAAATCGGTTGCTGATCGAATCTTCAAAGGCGAAAACCCAATGGGCAAGATTCTGGAATCAGACAATTATTCCTATGAAGTCACCGGCGTTTACGAAGATATGCCTAAGACGTCGCATATCATCGCGCAGGCAATGGCATCCTTTAGTACCAATCAGAACTACTACAATTCCCAAAGCTGGGGAGGTTGGAGTCTGAATACCTACATCCTGATTAATCCTAACACGGATCCTGCCGTTGTTGAACGTAGACTCAACGAAGAAATCATTCCCAAATATGTCGCAGTCATCTTTGACCAATTCGACATCAAAATAAAGTATGAACTCATCAACATTCGGGACATTCATTTGTACTCTGACTTCCAAGGCGAACCTACCCCGCTTGGCAACATCGATTACGTCTACATTTTCTTAGCCGTGGCCGTTTTTCTCGTGCTTATTGCCTGCATCAACTACATGAACCTTGCTACCGCACGTTCCATGCGGAGATCATTGGAGGTGGGAATACGCAAAGTTATGGGTGCACTAAGAGGAGCTTTGATTCGTCAGTTCATGATCGAATCAATCCTCATCACGTTGACCGCATTGATCATTAGTATTGTACTACTCATCGCAGCGGTCCCAATTATCAACACCCAGCTGGGTACGGATTTGGATGTACAGCAGCTGGTTTCCGTTAGAACCTTAAGCATTATTCTAGGAATTCTGATTTTCACCGGAATACTTAGTGGTTCCTATCCAGCATTCTACTTATCTGCATTTAGCCCTATAAAGGCCATCAAGGGAGGAAAGAGTAGTGGGAAATCGGGAAATGTATGGGTACGTCGCGTACTTGTGGGTCTCCAATTCTCCATTTCGATCTTCATGCTGATTGGCACACTGATCATCTACCAACAAATGCAATTCGTGCGGGAAGCAGACTTAGGATTTGAAAAAGATCAAGTTGTCAGTTTTTCCATGAATCAAGCTACGAGTGAACGATGGGATGCACTCAGAAACAGCCTGTTGCAAAACCCGAACATTACAAATGCTTCAACTTCGACAACCATACCTGGTAGAGGGTACGGAAAAAATGTGATGTCAGTTGAAACCAGAGAGGGTGTAATGGAGGATTACGGCATTGATTCCTACGGCATCGATTACGAGTACTTCAATGTATTGAATGTGGAAGTGGTAGAAGGACGAAATATTTCAAAAGAATTTCCCTCTGATACTGCAAGCGCAGTTTTGATCAATGAAGCAATGGTATCACGGATGAATTGGGAAGAGCCGATTGGGAAACGTTTTCAATTCGACCGAGACAGCACCAAGTTTCATCGGGTCGTAGGAGTTGTCAAGAATTTTCATCAAAATTCACTTTACAATCCTATAGAAGCCCTTTTATTCATTCCTGCACTGAATAACAACAGAGCGATGGTTAAAGTGGAGGGCGACCTTCAGTCGGGTCTGGATCATATTAACAATTCATGGTCGGCACTGTTTCCTGAGCTACCACTCGAGTATGAACTCCTGGACCAGAACTTCCTGGAGGCCTACAACGAAGATAAGTTACGTGGCCGTCTGTTCCTTGGATTTGCGTTGATGATGATGTTAATCTCAGGCTTGGGACTTCTTGGATTGGCCTCTTTTACTGCAGAACAACGCACAAAAGAAATCAGTGTTCGAAAAGTACTTGGCGCCAGTATCAAAGGTCTCGTCCTTTTATTGATAAAAGACTTCTTCTGGCTGGTCTTGCTTGGCGCGGTTCCCGCCTTCGCCATGGGCTATTTGATTATGAACAATTGGCTAAGCGACTTTGAATACCACATCAGCATCAATCCACTGACATTTGTGGTTGTATTGCTAGTGATCGCAACTCTGGTAGTGCTGACTACCGGAATACAGGCGTTCAAAGCTGCGAACGCCAACCCATCGGAGAACCTAAAGTACGAATAGGAAGAACGGGGGTTACAGCACAAGAATACAAGGCCGGATCACCCGGCCTTTTTGCTTTAAAACCCAAAAAGTGATTACCATTGTGCTAGACCATGAACAGATTTTACGATCCTAATGCAGCGGAGGAGAATGGTTTTCTCTCCGAAGAAGAATCAAAGCACTGCGCCTTGATTCTTCGGCATCAGGTCGGCGACGAAATTATGGTGTTAAATGGCAGAGGGGGCATTTTTCATTGCCTGCTGACTAGTGTAACCAAGCGTCAGTGCAATTACAGGATTCTCTCTCGAACTCACATCAATCCGCGAAGTTTTGAATCACGCTTGGTCATTGCCCCTACTAAGAACATGGATCGAATGGAATGGATGGTTGAAAAGCTTACGGAGATTGGGATTGACGAGATTGTATTCATCACGACTGATCATTCGGAACGCAGAAAATTGAGGTTGGACAGATTGGAGAAAAAGGTCATCGGTGCCCTGAAGCAATCAGGCAATCCATTTTGCCCAACCTTGACTGGTGGACTCTCCTTTCCCGAGGCCCTAGAAAGGTATACGGACGGGATCAAACTTATTGCCCACGTGGATCAAACCAACCAGCCTTTAAACACGAAACTACAGTCTGATACCAATACCACAATACTCGTGGGGCCTGAAGGTGACTTCAGCCGGGAAGAAGTAGCGCTTGCACTGGACAAAGGATTTCAGCCCGTTTCGTTAGGCAACAACACGCTTAGAACAGAAACAGCAGGCTTTACGGCCTGCTGTCACATCAATTTCATAAACGGATACTGATCCTTTAGTTTATCAACAGCTTTTGAAGATCTACATTCTGTCCCTGTTTGATCTCCACAAAATACAGCCCACTGGTCATATTGTCACTCACCTCCAGTTTCTCATCAACATTAAGATTCCCATTGAAAACCTTGCTGAAGTATACTTTTCCTGACGAGTCCAGAATTCTCACCCGGACATCGGAATGATCATCCCCGGAAGATAGACGTAATCTGATGTTTTCCACCCTGGCTGGATTTGGATAAATGATGGCTTCGATTCCACTTCTTACAAAATCATTGGTCAACCGTATGGTTTCATGAATTTCGAACATACCATCAAAATCAACCTGCTTTAGTCGATAGTAGTTTTCTCCCAAGGCAGGTGCATTGTGTCGGAATCCATAGGACACGATTTCATTTGAATTTCCAGCACCCACAACCGTTCCTATCGCATCAAAATTAATTCCATCTCTCGAGTGTTGTATCTCAAAGTAATCATTGTTTTCTTCCGTGGCGGTCTCCCATCGAAGTGTAGTGGCATTGTCGCTAATTTCACCTGAAAAACTGATCAACTCAACTGGAAGAACCACTTCAGGTGCATAACCCAAAGCAAACTGACGCGTACTGAAGAAAACTGCGTTTTCTGAAGTGACTGTTCCAGCACTCACTGTTCCAGTAACCTGACCACCTTGATTTTCCCATCGATTGTCTGCACCATCTCCGTCCAGACTAGCTTCATCATCCCACCAAACTAAACGAATATTGGTCTCGTCAGGGAAGAAATTATGGCTACCATAGGTCCCACGCACCTGTGCAGTGTTCGAGCCGGCACTTGTAATCTCCCACCGATCTGTACTGCGCACCAGGGTTAATGCATTAAAACCTGAACCGGGATCAGATGTGTCAAAAGTCGAATTGTCGTACGTCGGATTTGTTGTGGTGAAATACTCTGCGGTCCAATCATCATTCCCTACGCCTACATTTACGACTGAAGCTGGCGCATAGCGAATCGACTTACCTACCGGAAACTCGTAGGTAGATGTTGCCGCAATACTTCTTTTCGTAACAGGGCCCGTGACATAACTTGCGCTGCTAGCACCAACCCAGTCTCCTGTTGCTGTCAATGTCAGTGTTTCTGCAGATGTGGAATTTAACAGCCCGTCTGTCAACGTAAGGATACCCGAAACCTCAACATCCCCACTGTTAATGGTAATTCCACTTGAGCTATTGTTGATGATAAGATCATCAAAGGCCGATGTTCCTGTAAAATCGCCATCGATTAATTGACTTGAAGACCCATCCAATGTTATTTCAGTTCCATTCCAATTTAGTGTTCCACCAGAAAGATTGAGATCATCGGTAATTGCGATTTCAGTACTGGATGCACCAGTGAACGAGCCTCCGGACATGACAAAGTCGCCTGTTAGGTCAATGGTGGATCCATTCGTCAACGTAACTACCCCTGATTGAATATCAAGTCTGTCGGTATCAGCATCTCCAATGGTGTAGGCGAGGCCTGAATTGAAGGCTACCGTAGGTCCGTTGATCACCAGTGTATCGCAAACGTTAAGAAGGTTATTTGGCATACTGCGCGTACCTGTTCCATCAAAAACAACCTTCCTTATCTGAGAAATTCCCGATAACACACTATAAGATGTGGTTCCTGAGTATTGCAAGGCACCTCCGTCGCAAGCAAGAAAATCCGTGTATTCTCCGGTAGGTAGTAATTCGTTGTCCTCCAAGACAATCGTGCCATTTCCGGTCACATTACCTAATCGAACACCCGTGATCCCACTGGGAATCCGCAAAATTCCACCTGTTTCAATTTCGGCGGAAAACAAACGTATATTGTCCAAATCCAAAGTAAGATCGTCTCCGTTTCTAACGATAATCTGTGCACCCACGGGGCCAACACCATCAGTCACGTTGGGTCCGTTCAAGGTGTTCCAGCTGGAGGCAGAGCTATAGTTCCCTGTTCCTGCAAATGCAGTCTCATATTGAGCTAGTTGATCTGGGATTGAGCCCTCAATATCTGCATTTATACCGTCGGAACTACCCGCTCCTGCAGTGTAATCACCTGTAATCTCTGCAGCGGTAAACGTACTCAATGGCACCTGGAATGTTTGGCTGGCGCCTCTGAAGAACGTTGGAGCAAACTTGTCCCAATTAACCCCATTGGCAAGCAATCGTGCTGAGATAAAATTTGCGGTGTCCGTTTCTATGTTCGTAATGTCGTCATCGTCGTAAAAGAATATCGCATCCCCATTGGCATTCGTCAAATCACTTGCCACCACAATCCAGTGATACTGAAGCACATTTTGAGTGTCGTCTATTTCAGGATCTGCCAGAGTTCCTGGCTCAGCATCATTTACGATCGTAGGGTGTCGCTCGTTCGCAGGCCTTACGCGTATGCTCCCGGCTGTTGTGCCCGTGTTGAGATCAAACTCCACCGGGGTGTATTTTAGCTCTCCGATTGGGAAGAACAGCACTGTATCAGCATCCACCCCAAAGAATTCAATATTTAAGCCATTGTCGGTGAAGGAGCTATTGGTCTGTACCATGTTGTTCACATTAAAGGTACTTACCTCAGTAATCGATGCTCCCGGAACCATCGTGATCAAACTTCCACCAATATTGAAGACTCCACCATCCAGACGAAGTTCTTGTGTAATGTTGAAATCATACCCATTCCCATCTGGAATGTCTACACCATTTGGATTGCTAATGGTGATCGTACCAATATTAACTGCATTATTTGTAAGTCCACTTAGCTCTTGATTAGCAGAGCCATTAAAGACCAGCCCATTTCCACCGCTGTTGGTAAAGGTGCTCTGTATAAAGGCATCGTTTCCTACATTCAGGGCATTGGATCCAACGTCCAAAGTTCCTGCAGTTAGAAATAGATCATGGTTAACAGTCAGTGGAATGTTGGAGGTAGTAGTTCCACTTCCACTTTTTCGTAGATCAAAGAAGGTACTGGTACCGGCTCCACTAATTGTTTGTGCTCCAGACCCTGCAAAGATGGTTTCGGTAGCCGTATTAGTATAGATTCCGTTATTCGTTAAATCTCCATTCAAGGTCAGATTGAAATTGTTTGCCAAGACCACCTGATTTGAATTAATCGTCAGACTGTTCACTTCCAGATTTTGAGTAAACAACTGAACATCTGGCAGATCAATTGAATTAGCTATCGTTAGATCATTTAAGGCGATCGTAGAAGCTATATTGAAAAAGTTAGCTCCATAGTCAGCACCTAAATTCTCATATATTGTAATACTCGAACCGGTAAGATTTGCACTCGCGGGATCTAACCTTAAGGAAACATTTGCATCCCCTGTGACGCCTCTTTCAATGTTAAAAGTTCCTCCGGTTAGCGTAAACTCACTGCCTGCATTGAGGATTTCAAATGCACCCCGGATATTGTCTCCTGCGCCATCAGTGGCGATATCTACATCTCCACCTGTTTGTCGATACTTAAGCACTCCATTGGTAGAAGTTAAAGATCTCCGGATCTGACCACCTACATTTAGTGTTCCAGATGAGATATCAAGCAATGCACTTCCTGAGCTGGTGTACTCTATATCTGTTGTTGCAAGCGTAGCGGTACCACCATTGATTCGTAATAGCCCATCCAATACAATATTGGCTCCGGTAGTGGTAACGGTACCCTGGGTAACTTCCAGACCTGCTGT
>CAZQJU010000070.1:0-19100 GCA_964593185.1 uncultured Roseivirgaceae bacterium | reverse complement strand
CATTGAGAAGTACGTCTATGGGTTTGATGAAGAAGAAATTGAAGAAGCCATTGGTCGCATGCTCAAAGAACGTGGGATTACGCTTTCCATTGCAGAGAGCTGCACCGGTGGATATTTTGCGCACAAAATCACCTCGGTGTCTGGAAGTTCTTCCTGGTTCCAGGGCGGAATGATTCCCTACAGCAACGAACTGAAGCATCAACAACTTGAGGTCCCATTGGAGATTTTGGAAGAACATGGTGCTGTCAGTGAAGAGGTAGTTAACTTACTTGCAGAAAATATTCGAAAGAAATTCAACACCGATATTGGCGTTTCGGTAAGCGGAATTGCGGGACCGACGGGTGGTACAGAGGAGAAACCTGTGGGCACAGTTTGGATTGGATATTCGGATAAATCAAAAACTATCGCGAAGAAATTCCAGTTTACAAAAGACCGGTTGATCAACATTCAATTCACAACCACAACGGCATTAAACATGATAAGACTAAACTTAGATAAGGATTGACAGAATTATTATCTTTGAAAGCAAAATAAACAACCTCAAACAAAATAAAATATGGCAACTGTAGAAATGCTCATGCCCAAAATGGGAGAAAGTGTGATGGAAGGAACGGTGCTGACCTGGTTAAAGAGTGTTGGCGATGCTATTGAAGAAGACGAATCTCTGCTGGAGGTGGCTACAGATAAGGTGGACACAGAGATCCCTGCAACACACGCCGGAACATTGAAAGAAATCCTGGCTCAAGAAGGGGATGTAATTGAAGTTGGTAAGCCCATCGCCATCATTGAAACAGAAGGAGACATCGCTGACGCCGACCCCGCATCAGGTGATACCCCAGTAGCGCAGGAAGCCAGCAGCCCGGTTGAGAAGGCGGAAGAACTTTTGGAGACTGCGATTTCGACCGCATCCGCTTCCAGCAATGGCAATGGAGTTCCACGCACCTCAGACGCTGGAAAATTCTATTCACCGTTGGTACGGAGTATCGCAAAGGAGGAAGCCATCTCGGTCGCTGAATTGGATGCACTTCAGGGATCCGGCCAGGAAGGGCGGGTCACCAAGAAAGACATTCTTTCTTACATCGAAACCAGGAAAAAGGGTGGTTCGGTAGGCCCAGTTACACCTACTCCTATCGCTTCTATGCCATCAGCTTCTCATGCACCCATGCCCGTCTCTGTAGACGGTGCGGACGAAATCATCGAGATGGACCGTATGCGAAAAATGATCGCAGAGCGAATGGTTGCATCTAAGCATATTTCACCCCACGTCACTTCTTTTGTTGAGGCAGATGTCACTAAAGTCGTTGCCTGGAGAAATAAAGTAAAGAACGAGTTTCTTAAGAGAGAAGGTGAGAAACTTACCTTCACCCCTATTCTCATTGAAGCGATCGTCAAGGCGATTAAGGACTTTCCAATGATCAATGTACAAGTCGATGGGGACACAATTGTCAAGAAAAGCGCGATCAACATTGGGATGGCCACCGCTTTACCAACCGGAAACCTCATTGTTCCCGTGATTCACAATGCCGATCAACTAAGCTTGCTCGGGATTACCAAAAAGGTGAACGATCTCGCCCTGAGAGCCCGTGACAACAAACTCAAGCCCGATGAACTACAGGGCGGAACGTATACCGTATCCAACGTTGGCTCCTTTGGAAACGTGATGGGCACTCCCATTATCATGCAACCTCAGGTAGCGATCATGGCACTGGGAGCCATTCAAAAGAAACCTTCGGTCGTTGAGACACCGGAAGGTGATCTTATTGGCATTCGAAGCAAGATGTTCCTGTCGCATAGTTATGATCACCGCGTAGTGGACGGTGCACTGGGAGGCATGTTTGTGAGAAAAGTGGCCGATTACCTGGAGGCCTACGATCTGGATCGAGAGATTTAGGAAAAATGTTTTTACCTATGGAAAACGGAAGGTGTGTGAGACGCCTTCCGTTTTTTTGATTCGGCAGATGTCCTCACGCCGATAAAACCCCTGTCCAGACAAGCAGTAATTACGCGACAATTGGTGCGGAAAAGTAGGTCGCGATAGCTTCAGCCATTGTAAATTCGTGAAAATGCGAATTGCCTCCTACTTTGTATTGCTATTGCTGGGAATTGTATTGCACGCCCAGAAGAAAAGAGTGCTCAATCGAGAGCTGATGGTCGAGAATGACAACGACGCCTATACCCTAAACCTTACGCGTGATTCCTATTACAGCAATGGGGTGGCTCTTCGCTATCGAGTTTTAGCCGATACCAACGCTAGCCGAAAGAAGATTCGTTCGTATGATCTCAACCACCGAATTTATACACCAAAGCGCTTGTGGTGGACCGAACTGGAACAATTAGATCGACCCCATGCCGGTCAAATCAGCTTTTCCCTATCTGACGAGTTTTATTTCCGGTCTAATACCTACGCCAAATGGAAGGGCGAACTCGGTTGGATGGGCCCCGGTACCAAAACAGACGAGCTGCAATACCATTGGCACAAAACATTTGGCATGCAGCTCCCCTTCGCCTGGCAGTATCAAATCAATGACGGGCCGATTATTAATGCGTATGGAACCTACGCAAAGACCTTCGCTAAAGATCAGTCTATTGACTTTACCTCGGAATCAAATGCTGCCTTAGGAAGTTCGTTTACCCACGTACGGCAAGAATTGATGGTGCGTATTGGAAAGTTTAGACCCATTCACACCTCTACCCAATACAATGGGGTGGTTGGGATTGAAAACAAAGGCCCTGGAAATCATGAATTTTACTTTTTCATCAGTCCGGGAGTCGAATATGTTGGCCTCAACGCCACAATTGAGGGTAACCCCATTGGCAAAACTTCCAACTACACTGAAGAACGCGTACCATGGGTTTACCAAATGCGAGCAGGTATCATGGCCAGCTGGACCAAGTTCGATTTTGCACTATTGTATTACCGAAGAACAAAGGAAACCACGGAAGCCACGTATCATAAATACGTAGGCATCCGCATGAACCAACGCTTTTAAGTAAGATCGTTCGTAACTTTAGTTCGTTTCTATGCTTCACTTTTTCACGGCTCCGAAATGATTCATACCCTCCAAAATGACTGGTTGCAGGTCAATGTCTCCGAAGCAGGAGCAGAACTGCAAAACATTATTAAGAATGCGCAAAACACGGAATATCTTTGGCAAGGGGATGCCGCACATTGGGCTCGGAGATCACCGGTATTGTTTCCCATTGTAGGAGCGTTAAAAGACGGTTATTTTACAGTGGAAGGTGAACGTTATGCAATGGGGCAACACGGATTTGCCAGAGACGCGCACTTCGCACTAAAAGAAAGGAGGAATAATGCACTCACCTTTGAGTTAGCTTCCAGCAAAGAAACGCTCGAGCACTATCCCTTTGATTTCGCGCTTTGCATCCAATACATCCTAAAGCAGCATTCGCTTACCATCTGTTATTCCGTTACGAACACTGGAGAGTCGGTGCTTCCTTTTTCCATCGGCGCTCATCCGGCCTTTAACTGTCCACTTTATCCAAGCGAAAAGAGAAGTGACTACAGCCTGGTCTTCGAAAAAAAGGAAGTCCAGAAAAGACAGTTACTCGAATCTGGTACCAGAACAGGGGAAACGAGACTGGTCCTTGAAGATGAGGATGTACTTTCCATTTCCGATGAACTGTTCGAGGAGGATGCATTGGTTTTTCAAGGCCTTCGATCCAAAGAGATCACCTTGCAACGGAAATCGGAGCCTGTGCTGACGATGGAGTTTGAAGGGTTCCCCTATTTTGGAATCTGGTCAAAGAGTTCAGCTTCACCTTTTATATGTCTTGAACCCTGGTATGGCATAGCAGATCATATGAACCATAACCATGTCCTTGCGGAAAAAGAAGGGATCATTGCATTAGCATCAGGCGACACATTCGAATGTGCTTTTAAGCTAACGATCCACTAGCCAATCAATTCTACAGCAACGTTTTTGACGTATCTAAGGTGCTGAGTTTTGCACAGTACCAGTCCGTAAAAATATGACCTCTATGTACTTCATCATCTAGGCAAGCCCACCATTTGCGTCATAATTTATACTCGTGCGTCATAGTTTATACCCGCTCTTCAAACTTGATAGATTTTGCTGCAAAGCTGATAACTGACCCTCTCATCCCAAACTGACCTTTGTCAAAACTTTTAAACAAAACGAATGATGAGAACAAGAAAATTAAACATCCTGAAAACAAGCCTTGGGTTGGTAGTATTAGTAATCTTACTACCTGCATGCACGCAATCTAATGGCCAAAATGAGAACAGTACTACTGTAACTCCTGACATGGACATCCATACAGCAGTGCTTTATGGGGATCTAGCTACGGTAAAACAACACATCGAAGCTGGAACCGATATCAACTCAATTGAGCCCATGGGAGGATCAACACCACTGATATCTGCCGCCACATTTGACAAGAGAGAAATTGCAAACGCACTGATTGAGGCCGGAGCTGACATTACCATACAAAACAAGGACGGCTCTACCGCCTTACACAGTGCCGCATTCTTTTGCCGTGTGGAAATTGTACAGATGCTCCTCAATGCGAATGCTGACAGGACTGTAAAAAACAACTACGGGATGACGGCATATGAATCTATCGTAGGGCCTTTTGAGGAAATCAAACCTGTGTATGAGATGATGCAGCAGCAACTTGGACCCTTAGGTATGCAACTCGACATGGAGGAACTTGAAGAAGCACGTCCGGTCATTGCAATGATGCTCAAGTAATGGGAAATACGCTGATTACCGAAAGGAGATATGATATTGATTGGCTACGGGTCATTGCAATTGGCCTGTTGCTGATCTATCACATTGCCATTATTTTTCAACCTTGGGCGATGTTCATTGCTTTTATCCGAAGCGATGAGTCGATGGAAGGAATGTGGAAGGTGATGAGTATGCTCAATGTGTGGAGAATTCCATTGCTCTTTTATGTTTCGGGCATGGGTGTGTTTTTTGCCATTCAAAAGAGAAATTGGAAACAGCTCCTGCTAGAAAGAGGAAAAAGAATCTTGGTTCCATTTGTCTTTGGAATACTGGCCATTTCGCCACTTCACATGTTCATCTTTCAAAAGCACTATGGTATGCCTTTGAGTTATTATCCACATAGCGGCCATCTCTGGTTTCTAGGAAACATTTTGGCCTACGTGTTGATACTCTTGCCCCTTTTCTTCCTGCTGAAGCAACGCTCAAATGGAAAGTTTAAGAAGTACCTCGAGCGAGTGCTAGGCAACCCCATTGGGATCTTGGTCATCAATATCTTCTTCCTATTGGAAGTTACACTCACAAAGCCAGCGGTTTTTGAAATGTATGTGGACACATGGCACGGATTCTTTTTAGGCCTACTCGCCTTTCTTTTCGGTTTCCTATTGGTATACAGCGGCAGCATTGTTTGGAACTCATTAAAAAAATGGAGATGGGTCTACCTGGGACTTGCGGCACTCTTGTATGGAATAAGACTCTTTTACTTTGAGCTAAAGGCACCGGATTACCTCGTCGCCTTCGAATCAAATTTGTGGATACTTGGTTTGTTTGGAATGGCTAATCGCTACCTTAATAAGGGTAGTAAGATACTTAGCTATTTAAGTCAAGCGGCGTACCCGATCTATATACTTCACATGTTTGGGCTTTACCTTGGTGCGTATATAATCCTTCCGCTGGAGTTGTCGGTCGAACTTAAGTTTGGGCTAATTATTGTCTTTACAGGCGTGGTTTGCTTTGGTCTCTATGAAGTACTCATTCGAAGATTTTTCTTTATTAGGCCGCTATTTGGAATGAACCTTCAAAAAAGGAAACCACCCGAGAAGGCCTGACTGAACTTGGCTATCGCTTTTTTATAGTAGTAAATAGTAAACTACATGATGTTGGTGGTCTTTCCGTCACTATATTAGGCCTATGCAATTGCAAGCCATGGCGGAAATAGCCGCCAATTACATAAACTCAACCAATCGACATATATTTCTGACAGGGAAAGCAGGAACGGGGAAAACAACGTTCTTAAAGCACATTGTGCAGCATACATTTAAGCACACGGTAGTGGCAGCCCCGACTGGGATTGCTGCACTGAACGCTGGCGGGGTCACATTGCATTCACTTTTGCAATTGCCCTTTGGGACGTTTGTCCCAGAAAACATCCCATTTCATGAAACAAGAAACCAACTCACTACTCCGGAGACCCTTTTTCGAAACAGCAAATTCAATAGCTCCAAAAGGCAGCTCATTCGTGAAATAGAACTACTCATTATTGACGAAGTGAGTATGCTCCGGGCAGATCTGCTTGATTGCATTGACCATACCCTTCGGTACCTAAGAAAAAACAATCAACCTTTTGGAGGTCTTCAGATACTTTTTATTGGTGATCTAATGCAACTTCCGCCCGTCGTTAAAGATGAAGAGCGAAATTTCCTAAGGCCCTACTATTCAAACCTTTACTTCTTTGAAAGCAGGGCACTTAAGCAGTCGCCTCCTATTCACGTTGAATTGCAAAAAATCTACCGACAGCAAGACCAGCAATTCATAGACTTGCTAAACCGGCTAAGAACAGGAGAGCAGTCAACGGAGGACTTTCAGTTTTTAAATCAATTCTATGATCCGGAATTCAATCAATTTGAGGAAGCAGGAAGTATCCATCTGACCACCCATAACTATCGAGCTGAAAAGCTAAATCAAGAGAAACTACATGAGTTAGATGGAGCGCTTCACACTTTTTATGCACACCTGGAAGGGACTTTTCCAGAGACACAATTTCCTACCAGCCCGGAACTTCATCTGAAGCTAGGTGCACAGGTGATGTTCATAAAAAATGACCCAAGTGGCGAAGGGTTGTTTTTCAACGGGAAAATCGGGGTGGTTTCCAGCTTGACCGAAAGCGACATACGGGTCAAGTTTGAGGATGAGAGCGAAGTGCAGGTAAGTATGTATAAATGGGAAAACATCCGTTACACCCTTGACAAGAGCACCAATGAAATCGAGGAATCCTTTGTAGGTAGTTTTGAGCAGTATCCAATCAAACTGGCCTGGGCTGTTACGGTCCACAAGAGTCAAGGACTGACCTTTGAAAAAGCGATCTTGGATTTATCGGGAACTTTTGCGCCAGGGCAGCTCTATGTAGCCTTGTCCCGACTCACTTCGTTGGATGGACTGATTCTATCAAGTCCTCTCCCAGAAGATCCTCCCTCCATTGACCCTACGCTGAAAGTATTCAACGCTTCAAAGTCTGATGAAAAAAGTTTGCGAGAGAACCTCCTCGAAGACCAAAGAGCCTTTGTATTGGATGTAGGTAAGCAGGTATTCAACTTCAGAAGGCTCCTACAAGTACTTACTTCCCACCAAAAGAGCTTTAACAAGGACGAAGCCAAATCACAGAAGCAGAAATACGTGGAGTGGACGTTAAAACTTACCGAGGACTCACGACCCCTGGAAAAGGTCGGTTCAGGATTCATTAGCGAGTTATCCCGGATCGCCAATCAGGAAAATTACCTGGACCATCTGGTTGAGAGAATGACAAAAGCCGAATCCTACTTCATCGAACAAATAACTCCACTCGTGCACCGGGTAAAAGAGCATCGATTGGAAGTTTCGAAAGCAAAAAAGATCAAGGGCTACTTGAAAGAGTTAGAAGAGATTGAAGACGAGTACATCAAATACATTCGGGATATTGAACGACTGTGTTTTATGGTGCAATCACTTCATAAAGGTGAGGTTCCGGACAAGCGTGACTTCCAAACATCTAAAGCTGCTGATCTTACGAATGCAAAGTTGGCCGAAAGAGGCAAGCCAAAAACACCCACAGCAGCCATCACCTATGAACTGTTTAAAGAAGGGAAAAGCGTCCAGGAAATTGCCAAGGATCGAGCTTTGGTTGTTGGTACCATCGAAGGGCACCTCGCCCAATACGTAGAAAATGGAAGTATTCAGATTAACGAATTGGTGCCATCAAAAAAGGTGGACCAAATCATGAAAGTACTAGCTTCTGATGCGGTGGGACTAAACGAAATAAAGTCTCAACTTCCCAAAAACTACACATTTGGAGAAATCAAATTAGTTATGGCCCACCAAAAATCGAAGACTAGTTAAGTTCAAAGATCTCTTGATCCCTGCTTAGATAATTGTGATACGGGGCTTCACCCAACTTGCCTGCTACTGCCAGGATTCCTATGTATCTACTGAGTACATCCAATTGGGCTCTTAAACCAGCTTTCTGAAGGAAGAATGTGTAGGATCGAAGACGATCGTAGGTTTCCACGGTGCCGCCTGCTTCCTGGACTGCTTCTTGATATTGAATCAATGCTGCCTGTTTTGCCTCAATTAATTTCCATTCCAAAAGGTAGTCAGAGAGTTCAAGCACGCTAATCTCCTGTTCGTTTCTTTCCGTACTCAATAGCCTTTCGTATTCTGATCGTTCTTCGATTAAAGCCAATTCTCTCCGTTGATTGTTTGGACGATCCGTATTAAAAATAGGGATCTGGATACCCAGCTGAAATCGAAGATTTTCGTCAAATGTGTCCCCACGGTCATTGTTGTACTCCGCTTGCACAAAACCGAGATTACTAAACGCCTCGGCCTTATCAATTTTTAGGATCGATTCTTCTCTCGCCAGATCATATTGCTTTGAAATGAGTTTCATGGTTTGATCTTCACTTACGGTACGAATCATGGAGTCGATTTGCTCCTTCTGAACCCAATTAACATCTTCAAAGGGCGGAAGATCTGTTACCCCAAAATTCACATAGGCGACCTTCAGCTGATTCATACTTCGAACTAAGCCTCGCATATTCAGCTCCTCCTTAGTGATCTCCTCTTCTAGCTTCAGTATGTCATCCAAGTCCGCCGTTTGGGTGAGCACGAGCGATTTGATTTCATTTAGTGCCTCGAGGTTGGCCTCAACGATCTTACGCGAATGTTGAAGATAGTAGCCCTCCAAAATCAACTCGTATCGTCTTCTCAAGACATCGTTGATAACTTTTGCCCGCTCAAATTCCTGCTGACTCACCAAAAGCTTGTAATATGCCTTATTCGCCTTAATTTCAGCCGGATTCAGTATACCAAATCGCAACCGGTACTCCGATAGCGAGGTTTCTATGTTGTTGGGCCGGACCCGAAAGTCCAACTCTCTCAACCAAGGTGAGTTGAATTGATGGTCCTCCAGGAACGCCTCCCTGGCTGCCACAAGTCCAATTTCCTCTTCTGATAAGGGATACGAGAGCATATCCCGTACCACCGTTTGGGCAGCAGAAACTAAGCATGACAGCACGAGCACAAAACTTAAACTAGCTCTCATTTTGGCTCTATTGGATACACAAACACCTTCTCCCCATTGAGAAAGTCATTCTCATCTGATATTGAAATGAAAATCTCCTGCCCGTAGCTCTTCGCCGTGGTTAAGGGTTCAATCTTCGCTGGGTAACTTACCACCCTCGCACCCAATTCCAAGACAACACCTTTGACTCTGTAGGATCGATTTTCCGATGCGACCTCCACTTCGTCTCCAGGATTGATCTCATAGGATATTTCCTCGTTCATGTAAGCTTTGATAAGTGAAGGATGTTGCTCATAAAGTGAAATCACCTTGGTAAAGGGTTGAACAAGCTCGTCAAGTTGCACATTCACAGGACCCACAATTCCATCAAATTGCGCCACTTTTTGCAACGATTTATACTCTTCATTGAGGGCTAACAGCTCTTTTTCCATGAGTGCCTCCTGAGTTGCTCCTATGCGCAACTCGTCCATCAGGCCGCGTTCCAACCTTTCAATTTCCTTCTTGGCATAGCTGAGCGTTGAACGAATCTGCTCTTCGATTGATTTAATCTTCACCTGGGTTAGTGTATCATTGAATGAAAGTCGATTGGAGTCTTGTAGATTGGCACCCAGTCTTTCTGACACTGCCCTATGCCTCTCCGATTTTGCAGCTAGCTCAAGAAGATCTGTTTGTAGCCGTTTTACCTTACCATCAGTCTCAATACGTACTAAAGCGCTTTTGCCTTCAAAAGATTGCTGTCTTTGTAGCATCTCTGATCTTATTCGCTGCAATTCGCTTTCCTTTTTTTCAATATCTAAGGTGAGGTCTGGACGACTCACCTTCAATAAGGTATCTCCACGCTTTATTTCCTGACCGGGTACCACAGGCAATGCTAAGATGACCACGGGTTTTTGAAAACTAATAGCGGTTACCTGCGACTCTACAACGGCTATCATGGCTTCTTTTTGATTCCGAAAAGTGGAAGAAACCATGATCAGAAAGACGATCAGGATTACCCACAACCCAATAAGGAGGTATTTTCTTATCATAACTGATCCACCGTTCGTTTACGGCTTATTTGAAAGTTATGGACTTGGGATTTCTTCAGCCTGGTAAATGCCTCGCTCATCTCTTTGCTCTCAAGCACCACCACATAGGTATACCGATCCAGGCGTTCTTCCCTGGCTCGCAAGTCCGTTAGTTCGTAACTTTTACTAATGACCGAAAGCTCTTGTTCAAAATGCTGTCGACTCTCTTCCGTTTCGAATTCACAGGCTATTTCAAGGTGTTCTTCTGAATTTTTTAAGGAGATAGAAGCCTTCAAGAGAAATGCGGTGAGACAAAAAATGATGGTACCTGCCACGGACACAGCATAACCCTGAACGCCTGTGGTAATACCAATCGACAGCGCACCAAACATAAAGATGATGTTGCGAGGGTTTTGCATGGTGGTCCGAAAACGGATAATGGCAACAGCTCCAATAATCCCAAATCCAACCGCAATGTTGTTTCCTACGGCCATCATGATCATGGAGGTAACAAGTGAACTCAAGACCAAAGCCTGAAAAAGATTCGTTGAAAAATACCGCCCGCTATAAGTTAGGCGATACGTATAGGCTATCCCGATACTTAGGACAAGTGATAACAACAAGGAGTAGATAGCTACCTCAAAGGAGGGGTACTCATAGTAGTTATTACCTTCGGTGAAAAAATCAAACATGTAATTCTAAAAGTCTCTCGGTAAATTTATAGTAACATTAGGATCAAACTAAGAAAACATTGTGTCGTTAAGACTATGACCATATGAATTCATTAATGAAAAATCTTTATCTACTAGTATTTGTGCTATTAGGCGCTGCCATGGGGTGTAACAAAAGTGAAGTTGAAGAGCCGGACACTTCTCGAGAACCGGGCATCGAAACAACATTGCCGTTATTTCAGATCACCACAGACGTGCAGATCGAAAACGAGCCAAAGGTTCCAGCTACCCTGCTGATTTTCGAGAATGGAACGCTAACCTTCGAGCACAACATCGGCATTGAATACCGAGGATCAACCTCTTACCGCATCAGCGATAAGAAATCCTTTGGGATTGAAACGTGGGACGAAAATGGAGCTGATGTGGATGTCAGTATTTTAGGATTTCCGGAAGAAGAAGACTGGATCTTACTAGGCCATGTGTTTAGGGCTAGCGAGAACATTAGCATTGATAGAACACTCATGCGGAATTTTATAGGACAAGAGCTCTTTAGGTCCATGGGTAATTATGCCAGCCGTGTAAAGTTTGTGGAGCTTATTATAAATGAGGAGTACCTAGGTGTGTATGTCTTCATGGAAAAATTGAAAAGAGACAACGATCGAATAGATATAAGCCGACTTGAGCCCGGTGAAAACGATGAAGAGAACATCACGGGAGGATATATTTTAAAGATTGACAAAACCACCGGAGGGGACGTAGCTCCAAATCAGCCGCTATCCTACTACGATAATAACTGGGACGATGATGCGAGGTACAGCGAGGCTATTAGTTTTAGATCAGCATATGGTCCTGATGCTAGTGTGCTGGATTTTGAGCCCTTCCGACCCCCCTATCATGATCTGCAGTTTATGGAAACCTATTTCATCTACGAATATCCAAAAGCAGATCTGATTTCAGAACCACAAAAAGCTTACATTCAGAACTACATCAATGATTTTGAAACGGCCCTACTGAACGATGATTTTACCACCGAGACTAGAACCTACACTGACTATATCGACGTCAACAGCTTTGTGGACTATTTCATTCTCAATGAACTTGTGAGAAACATAGATAGCTATCGGATCAGTACTTTCCTATACAAGGACCTCGGAGGCAAACTGAAACTAGGACCGGTTTGGGATTTGAACATTGGCTACTCTGGCGGTGGAACAGTTCCCCTGAATGATTGGGTCATCAATTACAACGACTATGTTCCGCAGGACCCGTGGTTAGTGCCTTTTTGGTGGGATCGATTTATGGATGACCCACAATTTGTAGCTGTACTTCAAGAACGATGGACTGCGCTACGCAGTGATGCACTTGCCACAAGTTCAGTAACCGGACTGGTGCGCAGCACAGCAGACTACCTTATTAATACGGGAGCTGTCGAAAGAAACTACGAAAAGTGGAGCGGAATTTCGATTACCTACGAAAGCGAGGTCGAGCAGATGATCAATTTCCTTGAAGGCCGACTGAGTTGGATGGATGCGGAAATCGAAAACCTATGAGCACTAAGACGATTCCTTTTTCAATCCGAAGAGTATCCAAGTCCATCTAAACCTACGTATCAAAAATTCATAAAAGAGGAAGCTCACACCGAAGGTTCCTAGCACTAAGATCATCGCTTTTGGAAAAAGTCCCCATGGCTCATCGTAAATAAAATAGGCGATCACAATGGTCACCGTTTGGTGTAGGATGTAGAAAGGGTAGACGGCTCTGTTCGCATACACAACTGCCACGCTTCGGCGATTTAAGTGGACCGATGCGAAACCAAAGATCGTGAGAATCCAGGCCCAGAAATTAGTGACTTTTAAAAGCGCTTCAGAAAAGTGTACAATGATGGAATCTTCCAGCATCAACCAGATCATCAACAGACCTGCAAAAACAACCAAACCAACGATGAGTGTCACATACCTGATCTTAACCACCGCTTTCCAGAAGGCTTCCTTGATAGAAACAAGTAGAAAACCGTAAAAGAAGAGTGTCAGGCTACTGATGAAATTAAACCAGTCCCACACCAAATTATGAGTAACATTGAAGAAAGGCTCTAGCAGTGACTCATACAAGTAAAGAGGAATGATGAAGTAAAATAAGAAGTATGGATTGGCATCGATGCTCCTCTTTAGCCAGGAGATGAATCTTCCTGAGGGATTGTTTCTGAGTAGTACGAACACTGGGGTTAGCAACAATGAAAAAACCAACAAATACGGAAGAAACCAGAGATGATTCCAGCTAAAGTTTCCTTCAGGATAAATTCCATTGAGAAATGTACCGGAGCTAAACCAATCCCAAATAGATGCCTGATATTGGCCATTGACAAGTCGCTCGATATACACCTGTGGTGACACAATAAATAACATCCCAAAGGCTAAAGGAATATACAATCGAATAAATCGCTCCTTGACGAACTGCCCGGAAGAACGGAAGGATAGCGCATAGGCAGTACCCATGCCCGAGATCACAAAAAGTATCGGAAGTCGCCATTGATTCAGAAAGAGCATGGGATATCTAAGCCAATCATAGAGCTCATTGTTCTTAATGTGCCATCCCCATGGAACAAAGAACATTCCCACGTGATAAAAGATCAAAAGACCAAAGACGCTTACTCTTAGCCAATCTAAATCGTACCTACGTATTTTTTCCATACCTCAAAAGTTTGGTCAATGATACTCGCAATGGATCAGGTAAGTTTCGTCGAAGGGATGAGACGCAAGCATTTGTGATGAATGACAACACGTTGTGGCAGACAGCAACGTTATCGGTTTGATTGTCAAACGTTCATTAAGGTCTTAAAAGATTCCACGTATTTCCTGGAGACAGGAACTGTAAAATCTAGACCTTCTACTTGCAACTGGTACCCTTGTGCATTTCCCTTCATACTTTTGATATACTGGGTATTGACTGCAAACCCTCGATGTGTCTGAAAAATCCATTCGAAAGCCTGCAGCTGTTCACAAAAACTTTGTAGTGTAAGGCGCTTCAGGTCTGAACGACTCCCTGTACCCGTTTTTGTAATGACTAGCAGATAGTTTCCTTCCGCTTTTGTGCAGATAAAATCCGATGGATTGAGCATAAAATGATCCGAAGCATTTTGCGTTATGATTTCTTGCTCATGGCTTACGCTTCCTACCACAGGAATGCGAAATCCTTTTGACTCCTTTTGATGTTTTTTAGTCAGAAAATTCACATTGACCAGTAGCACCAACAAATAAACCAACCCTCCAGAGAGATAGGCATGCCAAATTTCTTCCACCAGGTGACGTAACTCCAGTCCATCGTAGCTATAGATGATCGGTCGTATTCCCCACTCCCCTACTCCTATGACCAATAGTAGACCAGCTACCGCAAGAAGTTCTTTTCCAAGCTGCCAGTTATCATCCTCCACAAAAAGGCCCAGGATGAAAAAATAAACCAGATAGGTAAGGGAGGCGACTCCCACATGAAATAGTGAAATGATCCAATAAGGGAACAGATGCTCTGACGGGTTCCTTGGAAACGGCACAATGAGCAATTCGAACAAAAACCCAATACAATTTAACAGTAAGAATATCTTAAGAAGTTCTGTGCCGCGGTGGTAGAAGGGATACGATTGCCTTAGAAAATTCACAATTCAAATTGATAATTGTGGAGCATTTTGGTAAGTTCAAAAAAATATGATCATCAACCAAAAATTTGATTAATTTGAATTGCAATCGTCAGATTCCATCAGATGTAATGCGTTTTCTTATTGCAGCCTTATTTGCGTTAGGTTTCCAGTTCACTTCTGCACAGTCCAACTGGAACTTCAGCCATATTACAACTGATGATGGGTTGTCTACCGGTACGGTAAACTGTGTTTTCAAGGACAGTAAAGGATTCATCTGGATTGGGACAATTGATGGGCTTAACCGCTATGATGGGTATGAAATCACGGTCTATAAAAAAGATAAAAATGACCCTAAAAGTATCTCCGGAAATATCATTTCGGCTATTTCTGAAGATGCGAACGGCAACATTTGGATCGGAACGCGAAACAACGGCATATCCGTATTTGAATGGGAAAGTGACTCCTTCCTGGCTTTCGAAGACCTGAGTAAAATTGAGCTTCCAGAGGGTCGAATACGTGCCTTGGAGCGAACCTTCAATGATCAAATGCTTATCGGGATAGAGGGGGGTGGACTCCTCTTATATGATGTATTGAATGCCACCGCCCAACAGTATCGTGCAAATTCGGGTCAGGCTGGTGAACTTTCGGATAATACAATATTGTCCCTCGCGCGAGCGTCGGAAAAGACCTATTGGGTCACTTCACTAGCAACACAGGTGGACCTCTTTAACGTAGAAACCGGAAGGTTCGAGCATGTCTCGTATGATCCATCTTATGAGCCCAATGAAAACACAAGAAAGGTCGTAATGGAAGGTTCAAACGGGATCTTATGGCTAGGGACCGATGGAAAGGGACTGGTTAAGATCGACCGCAAGACAAACGAACAAGTTTTGTACGATGTTTCCACTAGTAACCTCAAATCCAACATCATTACCACCTTATACGAAGGTCGAAATGGATCGATCTATGTAGGGACTGACGGAAAAGGCATTAATGTATTTGATCCGGTAAGTGAGACATTCACGTTCGTTGCGTCAAGTCTACTTGATCCCAACTCCCTGTCAAGTGATGCGGTATATCAGATCTATGAAGATGATTCGGGGGTCATCTGGGTGAGCACCTTCAGAGGAGGTGTCAATACTTACAGTCCGCAACGAACAAAGTTTGAACTCTACAAACAAGTTCCGTACGAGAATAATAGCTTAAGTTTTGCATCAGTTATTGATGTATTTGAAACGCGAGATGGAAAGATCTGGATTGGAACAGATGGAGGAGGGTTAGATGTACTAGATCCAGAAACTGGAAACTTTGAACATTTCAAGTATGATCCGGCAGATCCCTTTAGCATCAGCACCAATGTGGCCATAGCCATAGAAGAAGATAAGAATGGCTATCTATGGATAGGGACCTATGCCGGTGGCGTCAATCGATTGGATCGCAGTACCGGAAGATTCACTCGATTTCTTCCAGATCTAAACAACCCAAATACCATCAATGGAAAGAATGTATGGCACATCGTGGAAGATTCGCGGGGTGAAATCTGGTTTGGGCTTCTCGGCGGTCTGGACCGATACGATTCGGAAACCGGCATTTTCACTCACTACAATGCCGATGGGAGCAAAAATTCACTCAGTAGTGATCTGGTTTATACCTTATTTGAAGATAGCAAGGGAAATATCTGGGTTGGAACGGAAGATGGCGGTCTTAACTTGTTCGAACGCAATACCAACAGCTTCAGACAATTCACGCAGCAAGACGGTGACTCAACGAGTCTCTTGAACAATAGCGTCAGGACCCTTTTTGAGGATAGCAAAAATCAGCTGTGGATTGGGACAGCCGCCGGTGCAAATATTTTGGACATCAATTCCCTTCAGATCGTGGCAGCTCCGGTCAATGAGCTTTTACCAAATCCTGTGGTCAATGGAATCCAGGAAGATGATAGGGGAAACCTATGGATCGCCACCAACAGTGGACTTAGCAGATACAACCCAACCGAACATACCATTCAAAATTTTGGCAAGTCCGATGGCTTGCAGGGAAATGAATTTAACTACACTTCGTCTACAAAAACGAGAGACGGCACCATGTACTTCGGGGGGGTGAAAGGACTGAATAGGTTCCACCCTTCTCAGGTTAAAATGAGCGACTTTAACCCGAAGCTCGTCATCACAGATATTAAAATATTCGATCAATCGGTTTCCACGATCACCGATGATGGTGGAAATCCACTAGTGGACGGTTCCATCCAAATTTTGTCGGAGCTTACCTTGCGACATGACCAAAATGTATTGGAATTGGTCTTCGCCTCCCTTGATTATACGTATCCTGTTGCCAATAAATATCGCTATAAACTTGATGGCTTTGATAAAGAGTGGATGCATACCACCACGAAGAAAAGGGCGGCTAACTATACAAACTTGAATCCCGGATCGTACACCTTCATCGTAGAAGGCACCAACAGTGACGGTGTCTGGTCCCGAAATCGCCAAGAGCTTATCATTACGGTAACCCCACCCTGGTGGGCCACCTGGTGGTTCAGAACCATCGCCCTACTAGCAATACTAGGGGTGACGGGTTACATTGTTCGTTGGCGAGCTCGAGCCAATCGAATGCAAAAAGAAGAGCTGAAGCGACAAGTAGAGGAAGCGACTTCACAGGTTACTGACCAAAACGAAGTGCTTCAAGCCGAACAAGAAAAGCTCGAAAAAGCAATCGAAGAAACTAACTTCGTTGTGAGTGAGGCGATAGATTCGGGCAACTTCTCCGCGCGAATTGACTTGACGGATAAACTAGGGGCTTGGAAAGAACTTAGTCAATCCATCAACATCCTGTTTGATTCAATTGTGATCCCATTTAACCGAATTACGGAAATCGTCGGTGCGATGGCCTCAAGTAACCTTACGATGCGCTATGAGCTGGACGCGAAAGGAGATATCCTCAAACTGACCAGCAGCCTCGACTATGCCCTCAATACCCTTTCAGACCTTATTGCCACAATCAAACAGACCACTACGGTGGTTGGACATCTTTCGGAGGAGATGAACATCACAAGCAAGGAAATGCAAGTAGGGACGGCAGAAATAGCCTCTTCTACCTCTGAATTGAGCAATGGGGCGCAGGAGCAAGTAAGCAGAATTGATGAATCTTCGAATAAACTGGAAAGCATCATGGAGTTTTCCTCCTCCGTAGGAGATCAAGCTCAATCGATCAATCAAGCTGCGATGCGAGGAGTGGACTTAAGCACAAACGGGCAGGGTGAAATGAAGGCAATGGATGACAGCATGCACAAGATGGAGCAAGCTTCTGCTGAAACCGTAGATTCCATTGCAAATTTGCTCGAGAAGTCTTCCGAGATATCCAGTATCTTGAATTCCATCAAGGAGATATCGGTTGAGACCAACATGCTAGCCTTAAATGCTACCATCGAAGCCGCAAAGGCAGGAGAGTCTGGTCGGGGCTTTGCTGTGGTGGCAGATCAGATACGCCGACTTGCCGAAAATTCCAGCAGTTTCGCAAACGATATTGAGTCCATTGTCAATGACGTCCAAACTTCCATTGGATCGGTGAGTGATAAGGTGAATGAAATGGGCAGCGACATCGCCGAGACGGTAAGCGCCTCTCAAAACGCTTCCAAATCCTTCACCGAGCTAGCCAGCTCGTCAGAACAAACTTTCAACCTATCCGAGAAAATCGTATCCTTAGCAGACCATCAGTTTCAAAGTGTAAAGGAAGTGGTTCAACTGATGGAAAGTGTGGTTGTAATTGCAGAACAAGCTGCGGCTGGTACCGAGGAAATAGCCAGCTCCGCAAATGAACTAAGTACGGGCATGACGGAGTATCAAGATCAAACAGACAAGGTATCGGAAATCATCAAATTGCTGAACGAGAAGATGGACCAGTTCAGATTAAAGTAGACGCTTCTACAAGCAGGATCCTTGTTTCAAAATCTTCAAAAAGAAGAAACCACATTTCCTGAATTTGCCACTTTTTCAATAGCTATCGAGCATATTGAAAATATTGTATAATTAAAAATCAACGAAATTTTCATTCATCTGAAAGGTATCTTTGAAGAATAATATACCAGATTTCAAATGAATACCACTAGACGCCAAGCACTTAAAACCGGACTATTATCCATTGGAGGCCTTACACTTATCCCTCACATGGGTCATTCGGAGACCTGGAGAAAACCTGTAGCGCTGGACTCATCAGGCCGAGCACTGTACAGTCCTTTCTTCAAGGAATATCTTGATGACTCACCATTGGTGTTGTCTGAAGAAATTTTAGCTAAGCTGAATGCCAACGAAAATCCGTACGGCCCCTCGCCCAAGGCTGTGGAAGCCCACAAAAAGGGTGCATCCCAAGGCAATAGATATGCGTGGAGAGAGCTATTTGAGTTGATTGATATGATTGCCGCTAAGGAAGGTGTGGATCCCGAGCAAATCATGATGGGACCAGGATCATCAGATATACTGGAGAAAACCGGGATTTTGCTTTTTCTAGAGGGAGGTAACATCGTATCCGCAGATC
>CAZQJU010000069.1:0-19168 GCA_964593185.1 uncultured Roseivirgaceae bacterium | reverse complement strand
TTAAGTTATAAACATTGCTTCTTCAAATAGTAATATCCAGGGAAGCTAAAGGTTAGACTCAAGCTACGCCAGTCGCATCATTTACTGCTTCAATTTCGTATCTTTGATATATGAGCATCATCGGAACACATATTACTGTAGACCCTGAAATCCAGAACGGTCAACCCGTTTTCTCAGGGACTCGCGTACCAGTACAATCCCTTTTCTGGCATTTAGAGAAAGGGATTACGATTGAAGAATTTTTGGATGATTTCCCTAGTGTAACAAAAGAACAAGCAATTGGTGTACTTGAAATTGCTAACAAAATTGTCAACTCAGCTCAATTAGATCAACTCTATGAAGCTGCTAATTGACGAAAATCTTCCCAAAAAACTTAAGCTTGATTTTCCAGAACATGAAATTTTCACGGTTAGTGACATGGGCTGGAACAGTAAGAAGAATGGTGAACTTCTAAAGCTAATGTTGGAACAGGATTTCGAGATTCTCTTAACATTTGACAGGAATCTTCAATATCAGCAGAACTTTGTTAAGTATCCAATTGCAGTTTTTGTCATGAACGCTGAGGATAACGCTTACCTAACTCTGAAACCCCTAATTCCTATCATTCATCAATATCTGACTAAAGAACTAAAACCTGGGCCAACTGAAATAAAGGCCTGAGTCTAACATTTGCTAGCACGAATGCGCCTAAGTGCTTCTTTTCCAGTTTCATCTGAACTTCACCGCTGCGCCAGCCATTCTGCAATTTCATCTCTTTTTCAAACATTCGTGCTTCTGGATTTCACTTCAAATCGCAGTACGTTGTAGATACAGTTGTGGGTGTTGGCTAGCTCCGCTATATTAGTGCTTTCCGCTAAATTCGGGGCGCACTCCTTCTAGCTTAGCTTATGTGGAATGACTGCATTGGCGTATTTACCAATAATTGGTAACTTTGAAGTATGAGCAAGAACACATCAATATCTCTTGGAAACTACTTTGATGACTTTGTCAAGCACAGCGTTTCGGAAGGCCGATTTAAGAATGCTAGTGAAGTGGTACGTGCCGGATTGAGACTTCTAGAGGAAGAAGAAAAAAAAATAATCGCTTTAAAAAAGGCGATAAATGATGGGTTGAATAGTCCGCGAGTTGAAAACTTTGACTTTGATGAACATTTAGTCAATCTAAAGAATAGTAGAAAGTAGAATATGGCTAAACTCATATTGAGGCAAGAAGCCATTGACGATCTAACTGATATTTGGGAGTATACTTTTGAAACATGGTCAGAAAATCAAGCAAATAAGTATTACGAGGCGATAAAACAAGCCTGTTTGGATATTTCGCAGAACCCTGATAAAGGCATTCAATATTCCGAAATCAATGAAAACCTATTGGGGTACCGAATTAACAAGCATATCATTTTTTACCATCTGGTGAATACGAACGAACTAGAAGTTATCCGGATACTACACGAAAAAATGGACTTGAGGAATCAACTAAAATCCACATAACAAACGATATAGCGCATGGCCTTACTTAGTTTTCTGCAAAGTGCCTGCTAAACATCCCGCTTGTCTGCCGCCAAGAAACTGATGTGTTTTCTATTACCTACTGCTCGTGGGAGTTATTTAACTGGAGTGGCGCAGTGCTAGTCTGATACTTTGAATGCACCGGCAGATAAGCTACTTTTATCGGAACTTGCCTAGCTCGGGGGCGCACTCCTTCTAGCTTGGTTAGTCATCATACGTCAGGAGCAACTTTTATCAGACTTCTACAGTATCTTTAATTTATGAACAAGCAAGCAGCAATTGATTCAATAAAGGATATGCCTCAAGACTTTGAACTTGACGAACTAATTGAAAGGTTAGTGGTACTTGATAAGATCGAGAAAGGAAGAAAAGATATTCAGAAAGGCAACACTTTCTCCCACGGAGAGGCTAGAGGAAAACTCGACAAGTGGCTGAAATAGTCTGGATCAAGGAATGAAAAAGAGTTGATTTAGTGGGTCTCAGATCATCAAAATTCTGGGAGAACAAGTTCAGGTTAAGAGTATGTCAGAGATAACACAGACGCTACCTTGTCATTTTATTAAGTTCTTCTCTTTCACTCTTCTTTAGTGAGGAAACCACCAAATCATAGCTGTGATCTATTAAATGGACGATTTTGTCATCAGGAACACTGCCATCAGTAGTTACTGAATTCCAATGTTTCTTATTCATGTGATAACCCGGTCGTATGGATCCATCGTATTGCTCACGTAGTTCAATGGCGTATTCGGGATCGCATTTTAGATTGATGTACGTGAAACTATCCATTCCCGTCAATGCGAACATTTTCCCCATTACCTTGAATACTAAGGTTTCCGGACCGAATGGCGTTTCTTCGGAGGTCCCGGGTTTGGAAAGACAGTAGTCTCTGTAGTCTTCGATATTCATCTAAAATGAAAATACAATACCTGCCCCAGTCCCCTGAAAACGAAGGTTTAACCGAGCAGTGGGCTCGGAACTTACTCCATTGTAAATTTCTGTCGCCTTTTTTAATTTCTTGGTTGCTGAGCTTTGTATGGGAATTCCAACAGCTAAAACGGCTCCACCCGCCCCTAGTAATGCCCAATTAGGATCCCCTCCCCCAAGAGCCGTACCTAATGGCCAACCAATCATAAAACCTCCGATAAACCCTAGAACATTACCAGCGTTGTAACCTGATTTAGCTTTCAAGCCAAGGTCGTAGGCTTCTGGGTTGGTTTTCAGCAACTCTACGTATTCTGACACTTTGAGCAAGCGTTCTCCATCATAGAACTTGCTCTTTTCTACTCTTAGCTCCTGAGCACTAACAGTTCCAGCTACCATGCTAAATACTAGTACTAATGTGATCTTCATATGTATCCAACTTTTACTTCAGCTAAATAAAACAAATTCAATTAGATATTATTTAGACTAATCTAACTTTTTGTTTTGTTTAAACTAATTAATAATTTTGCTTTACATAAACGGAAAGATTTTGATTGCCAGGTTTTTTCATGCGTGCCTTTGGAGTGCCGTTGGAGTGAGTATAAGCTACAGTCAAACGGTGAGCGGCGTTGTTACCCATGCTGAGGAAGTCTTACCGGGCGCTACCGTACAAGTGGTGGGAACCGACGTAGGAACCATCTCCAAAGCGGATGGCACCTTTAAACTAGAGGGACTGGCAAACGGGGCCTATACGATTGAGGTACGATCCGTGGGTTTTAAAGCTTTCAAAACACAGCTTCTGGTTCCTTCGGAGAGTCCGATAGAGGTAAGCCTGCAAGAAAGTACCCTTTCCATTGACGAGGTAGTGGTCACCGGTACCATGCAACCAACCTATGTTTCAAGGTCCCCCGTAAAAGTAGAAGTAGTAACCGCAAGCTATTTAAATACCTACACCCCTTCAGCAGCTACAAGCATTGTTGAGGGGATCTCGCTGGTAAATGGCGTGCAAGAGGTAGTCGCTTGTGGTGTGTGTTTTACCAATAGCATTTCCATCAATGGGCTGCCTGGCCCTTACACTGCGGTACTCATGGATGGAGCTCCAATCTACGGTAATCTAGCTTCTGTATATGGCCTCAATGGTATCCCTAGTATGATCATCGAGCGCTTTGAGGTCATCAAAGGTCCGAGCTCTACGCTGTATGGCTCAGAAGCCGTTGCGGGCGTAATCAATATCATCACCAAAGATCCAGCGACTCAGCCCAATGCCTCGATAGATCTTATGGGGACCTCGCATTACGAAAGTTTTGGCAACTTGGCTTTTAGACCCAAAATAGGAAACAGCGTGGGACTTATCGGGGTAAATTATGCCTACATCAACGATTTCGATGATGAAAATGGAGATGGATTTAGTGACAACATCAATCTTGATCGCGTATCACTATTCTCGAAATGGGATATTTCGCGCCCGTCAGGAAAGCTGTTTACCCTTTCGGGAAAGTATTTTTATGAAGACCGTCGAAATGGTGTTGAGGCATTTCTAAGCGATCGTAACTACCGCACACTGCGTGGAAATGATCAGATTTATGGCGAAAGCATCTACACAAATAGACTGGAACTGTTTGGAACCTACGCGTTTGATTTACCTCTTAATCTGCGCCTTGACTACTCCTTTAGCACTCATGATCAAGATAGCTACTACGGATCCGACTACTATAAAGCATCGCAAGACATCTTTTTTGCCAATTTGATCTGGCAGGAAACCATCCAAAGCCACTCGATCACTGGCGGGTTAACGTCCCGCTATCAGTCCTATGATGACAATACCGTCGCGACAATCGATGATGGAGTAAATCAACCGGATCGGCAGTACATTCCTGGTATTTTCGTGCAAGATGAATGGGAGATAAACGACGCCTTTACCTTATTGACCGGTGGACGACTGGATCATTACCAAGCGCACGGGTTCATTTTTTCACCAAGATCCAGTATTAAATACAAACCTGGTCCTTGGACGACATTGCGCACAAACGTTGGCACAGGGTTTCGAATTGTCAATCTATTCACGGAGGACCATGCATTTTTTACCGGTCAGCGCGATGTAGTCGTTGAAGAGTCACTACAGCCAGAAGAGTCCTACAACCTTTCACTGAACTTAAATCACCTCTTCACCGTCGGCGAGAGTCAGGGAATGCTTGATGTTGACGCTTACTACACGTATTTCACCAACAAGATCACACCTGATTACGAGACGGCAGGCGAGATTCGATACGCTAATATTGATGGTTTTGCCGTAAGTAAAGGGATTGGAATCACCATTCAACAAGAGTTCTCCATCCCACTTTCCTATAATCTGGGTGTCAATTTCCAACGGGTCAACGAAACGGAGAATGGCGTAAGAAGTGCAATCCCCTTTGCTCCGAAATGGACTGGTGTTTTTAGGCTAAACTATCAACCAAAACAGTTCGGCATTAACATAGGATATACAGCTAGGTACACGGGGCCGATGGCCTTGCCTGAGGTTTTTGATTTGGATGAAAACGGAATTCTTCAAACCATTCCGCGTCCTACGCTATCTGAAACATTCGCCATGCACAATCTGCAACTGGATAAGTCGATCAATGCCAAGTTTTCGCTTTATGGGGGAATACAAAATATTTTCGATTACCGACAACCGTGGTCTCCCCTCACCGGCATCAACGATCCAAACGCCAATCTTGGTTTTAGTGAACAATTTGATACGGCGTACGCCTATGCGCCAATCCATGGAAGGGAGTTTTATCTTGGATTTAGACTCACACTTTAATTTTTATTTATATTATTCATATAAAGAATAAATAGTAATTTATTACAATTTCTCATCTACCCCCTCATTTTTGCGTTCATGCTAGTTAAACATGAAGAAACTTAAATGAGACAATTATTATTGGCATTTACCACAGCCGCTTCGTTTGTCATCAACGCGCAAACGCCTATAGATCAGCTACAGAAAAACAACCTGAAGTTTTTGGAATCCAAGGAAGGTGAGGGATTTGAGTTTCGGTCACAAATCATAACTGAGTTTGATGCCGAAAATGCCTCACAAAACGTCAACATCAAACTAAGTGAACAATATACATACATCATTGTAGCGCTAGGAGACGCGAATGTGCCACAAGTAAACCTGTCCATCAATCCATCGAATAAGGCTCAAATAGAAGCGCACAGCACGGGTGAAAACCTCATAGGCCAGGCCTTTCTGCTCACGCCGAATAAGTCGGGCAAATTCAAAATCTCGATTAATGCGGATGGATTAGGTGAGGTCGACAAGGGCTTTATCAGCTTTATGGTATTGCGTAAAGAATGACTATCAGATCTCCATACAAAACACTGTATCCAAACTGCATGGACTAACCAAATCCAATGATCAAACGAATTTTATTGACGCCATTCCAAAGGTTTGCGCGAACAGAGAGCTTAGCAGGATTCCTCCTATTTGGAGCAACGATTATCGCACTTATTTGGGCTAATTCCTCGTATGGCTCAAGCTACGAGGCTTTATGGCAAAAGAAGATCGGAATTTCATTCCAAAACTTTGAGTTAAAGAAAGCACTGATCCTTTGGATCAATGATGGCTTGATGGCCATCTTCTTCTTCGTCATTGGCCTTGAGCTCAAAAGAGAGCTGATCATTGGTGAAATCAATTCGCTCAAAAAAGCGGCCTTCCCATTTATCGCGGCATTGGGTGGCGTCTTGGTTCCGGTAGCGTTATTTCTCTTGTTAAATCGTGATCCGGAAACTGCAAAAGGATGGGGAATTCCAATGGCAACGGATATCGCATTCGCGCTTGCGCTACTTAGTGCCCTCGGAAAACGCGTGCCATTAAGCCTTAAGGTATTTCTGACGGCATTTGCCATCATTGATGACATTGCCGCGGTTCTGGTCATTGCAATATTTTACAGCGTTAGTGTAAGTTGGACTTACATCCTCTATGGAATACTCTTGATTGTCTTTCTTGGACTGCTGTATTACTTCCGAAAGTATTCGTTCGTCATAGGCATCATCCTGGCCATCGTTATCTGGTTTTTGTTCCTCAAGTCCGGTGTTCATCCGACCATTGCAGGGGTACTATTGGCATTTACCATTCCCTTAAAGAGAAGGCTAGACGTTCAACCTTTTTCGCACCACCTAAGCTCCATTGCCAAAAAACTAGAAAATGCAACAGATAGCACGGAAAGGCATTTGCTTTCCAAAGAAGAAATAAAATGTATCAATCATTTGGATAATTTGGCTTTTGAGGTACGCTCCCCTCTGCAGCACTTAGAGCAAAAGCTGCACCACCTCGTGGGATATTTTATCCTACCGGTTTTTGCCTTTGCAAATGCGGGAGTCGTGATTGACCTTAACTATTCTTTCGACTATTCGCTGATGACCAACATTGCGATCAGTCTCTTTCTTGGGAAATTTGTTGGCGTTGCGGTCTTCTCCTACCTGGGCCAAAAACTGAAGCTTACGGAGTTACCATCAGGAGTCCATTTTAAGCAGATCATCGGAATCTCAGCAATTGCGGGAATCGGATTCACGATGTCAATCTTCATCGATAATCTCGCATTTTACGGAGAAATGCTGATCATAAACTCAGCCAAAATAGGAATTATCATTGGGTCAGTCACCTCCGCCATTGTGGGTTATACGATACTCCGACTTACGAGCAAAAGAGGGTAACCCCACTCTCTTTTTGCCTCAAGGGAATTTTTAGGTGCTATTCAGCAAATGCCTGTCTTGGTACGCGTGGTGCAGTCAACTGGTAATACTGATTATTGTGGATTAGTTTAAGACCTCGAACGATATTCCTGATCCGATGAGTACTACCCCAGAACACGACGCTAAAATTGCAAACCTGACGTTCGCATCCATCTATCCGCATTACGTGACTAAAGTCGAGAAGAAAGGAAGAACCAAAGATGAATTGCATGAAGTAATTCAATGGCTCACCGGCTTCGATCCTGCAAAATTGGATAGCGTGATTCAGGAGAAAGCAACCCTTAAAGAATTCTTTACGCAGGCTGAGTTGAACCCTAATTCAAAATTGGAGTCATTTGTGGGTATCGTATTGAGGAAATCAAAACACCGCTGACGAGGCAAGCCAGGTATCTGGACAAATTGGTGGACGAGCTAGCAAAGGGCCGTAAAATGGAAAAAATTTTACGTACTAGCTAGACCTTTCATGGTTGTTTGAAGCGGTTTGGTTTCGTAGGTCCACACGAAACCTGTGCCATGACATGAGGTACAAGGTTCTCCAAATCGCATTTTGCCTTTGATGCATTGGGGGTTCGCGCATCTGACTTTTATTCTTTTCATAGCTAGATTCTTTCAAGTTTAATGCCAGAATAAAACTAGATGCAGGACGAACGAAATGAAATACCCAAAATCAGGTAATTTATCTCACTGATTTTGGGTACTGTCTGTCGAATGCTTTGCACCACTATTCGGCGCGTAATCCCAATGCCGGATTCCGTTTCGCTGCTTTGATGCACTGAAATGAAATCACCATAAAGGCAATCGAGGTTAAAATGATGCTACCAAAGAGAAAAGCATCCCAAATTGTTGTGATTTGATCGGTGAATTCCCGGAGCCAGGCATCTGCCAAGTACCAGCCGACAGGCACGGAGATAAAAATAGCCACAAGAATTAGCTTGATGTAGTCTTGTGAAAGTAGACCCAGTATCGATGGAACGGAAGCTCCAAGTACTTTTCGAACCGTAATTTCCTTTGTTCGAATGGCGATCGTATGTATCGTTAGTCCCATAAGCCCTAGACAAGCCACGAAAACGGCAAAGACCGCAAAGGCCATGAAAAGATTCTTGGTACGTATCACCTTGTCATACATTGCTTCAAAGTCGTGATCTAAAAAACTGACACGGATGTTCTGATTGGGATTCATCTTTTGCCATTCCTTCTCGATCTTTGCCATGGAATGGATAAGGTCCTCCGATTTCAGTTTAACAGTAAGGATGTCAGCATACTTGGTTCGTGCAATGAGCAAGGGTCGTACTGGTTGGCTTAAATGATCAAAATTGAAGTCCTTCACCACCCCTACTACTTTCCATTTTCTCCAGTTTTCAACAACAGCATTAAGCGGGTCTTCCAGGCCTAGCTGTGCCGCCATTTCCTGATTGATGACTACCGCTGAGGTATCTCCAGCCATTTCGTTGCTAAAAGCGCGCCCCTCCAGAAGTTCCAAACCCAGGGTACTGAAGTAGTCGTCATCTGCTCTCCAAAACTGACCACTTATGGCCTCTTCCGTATCTTTTGATCCACCCTTCCAAAAACCATTGCCATTTCGGCGAGTACCTTCAACTGGCAAAGAATTGCTAAAGCTTGCATGAAGAACCTCGGGTAATTCGCTGACCGTATTTTTAAACGCAAGCATACGATCTTCCATCGAACTTGTACCATGGATCATCATGATTTGTTCTTTATCGAACCCCAGGTCTTTGCTTAGAATATGATCCATCTGCTTAAAGACTACGATGGCTCCTGATATTAAAAACATGGAAATGGCAAATTGAAAAACGACCAATACATTCCGTAATACAGAGGCACCGCCCGAGCCCTCTCGATGCAGCTTACCTCCCAACACGGATACGGTCTTAATGCCAGATAGGTAGAACGCAGGATAGGTACCCGATAGCAAACCAATGACAATGGAGAAACAAAAGAGCAAAGCATAGAAACCCGGATGGTCAATAGGTATCTCGATGGGTTCTCCCACCAGTTGACTAAATGAAGGCATTGCAAGTAAAGCCAAAATCACCCCAACCGCGACCGAAACAAAACTTAGAATAACTGCCTCCACCAAAAACTGGTTGATAATGCCACGCTTGCCGGATCCAACAACTTTCCGCAAGCCAATTTCCATGGCACGCTCCGCACTGTTGGCAGTGGCAAGATTGACAAAATTGACACAGGCGAGTAGTAAAATGAAGACCGCAATCGCGCTAAAACTAGATACAATCCGGATATCTCCCAGTGAAATAAAATCATGGATATCCTGGGAGTATAAATAGATGTCGGAGACATGCTGAATGTTTAGTGTATTATACTCCTCAATCATGTTTGCATACAAGGGATCATTTTCAATTTCGTAGGTTAAGAAATAATGATCGTGTATGGATTTAAGCTTGTTTTCAAAGTCTTCCAGCCTTGTATCCGGACTGAGTTCCAAATAGGTGACGTAGTTATAGCAACACCAATCTGTTTGCTCGTTTTCCCAAAACTCCTTGCCCGCCAGGGAGAAAAAGAAATCTACAGAACTCAAATGAGAATCATCCAGATCCTGGTAAACACCTTTGATCGTGTAGGGACTTTTAACATCTTCATTGATAAAGACTGTTTGTCCGACAGGGTTCTTCCCTGGAAAGTACTTCTCGGCCTTTGAAGCTGAAAGTATCATCGAGAAAGGCTCTTCAAGGGCGGTCTTAACATCCCCTTGGATCAATTTAAATTGGAGCATTTGAAGCATTGATTGGTCCGCATAGCCAAACTTCTCTTCATAAATACTTGTCTCACTTTCCGAGGGACGAAACAAATTTCCTCCGGCGTCTGCAAATCCATCAAAGACCAAAATTCGTCCGGTCTCGATAATTTCCGGATAGTCCTTCTTTAAGGAAGGTGCTAAAACAGGCGGGACAGAGGAACTTCTGTAGGGTTGTTCCGGACGACTACTCTGGTACACAACCCTATAAACATTTGTGTCTTCCAGATGGCTATCCTTATTGGTCTCACCCAGTACGAATAAGGATATGAATAAGGTAATGGCAATTCCGATGGAGAAACCTCCGATCTTAATTGCAGCCTCGACCTTATTTTTTCGAATGTTTCGGATCGTGACTTTTGAATAATTGGCAATCATTCCCATGGCATTGAGTTTTTGAGTTTTAAATGGATTTTTAATCAGGCTTGACCTTAGTACTTTATAGATCTCACGGATGTAAAGAAATTTAGCTTCCGCCTTTGTGAATCGTTCCAGGTGATACTGGTATTCCTCATACATGTCCCCCTCCATTTCTTCCACATATTCAGGTCGAAGGAAAAGTTTAATGAGTTTTATCGGCCACTTTGGGGGATCCTGAGGTTCAGGAGAATGCATGAAAAGGCTTTTCAGAATGAGCAATGGAATCCCACAATGAGGCCCGTATGTCCTTCATTTCGTTAAGCACCGCTTGTCCTTCTTGGGTTACATCATAGATCCGCTTGCGTTTCCCTCCCCTAACCTTTTCTGCTTCGCCCCATTGAGATTTTAAGAAGCCCTTCTCTTCCATTCGTTTCAGGGCGGAATGGACCGACCCCACACTCAATGTTTCTTTCAAGCGATCTTCGAGCTCGCGCTTAATCGCGACACCAAAAGCCTCTTCCTTAAGTAGAAGGACTGCCAGCAATACAATTTCTTCGAATTCTCCCAGTTTCGTTTTCTTCATTGGTATATATTTCGTAATTGCAGAATATATAAAGTTACATATTATTCGTAATTGCAGAATATATGTTTCAAGAAATCGAAAATTAGTAGAAAATGAACGCGGATTTTCGTTAGCCCAAAAAGCTAATAAGTACCCCTGCAGCTACAGCAGAACCGATTACACCAGAGATGTTGCTGGCCATAGCATACTGCAATAAATGATTGTTCGGATCGTGCTTAAGGGCAATTTCGTTCGCTACCCGTGAAGCCATCGGCACAGCACTTAACCCCGTGGCACCGATCAATGGATTGATTTTTTTCTTGGCAAAAAGGTTGAACAGCTTCACGGACAAGATTCCACCCGCAATCGAAATGGCAAAAGCTACAAAGCCACCTACAATAATCAAGATGGTTTCATATTTCAAAAATGCCTCGACTGTCATGGTAGCCCCTACCGCCAAACCCAGGAAGATGGTAGCGGAATTTAAGATGGTATCCGAAGCGGCCTTGAAGAGTCTCGAAGTAGAGGCTCCTATCTCCTTGACCAGGTTTCCAAAAAGCAGCATACCTACCAATGGTACGGAGGAAGGAACAAGTAACGAAACCACCGTACCGACTCCTATTGGAAAAAGAATTTTAAGGGTCTGTACATTCTGAATGGTCCGTTTTGGTGGGAAGAGCCGATCCTGCTCTTTCATGTTGATCTTCAGTTCATGCTTGTTGGTAGTAAAACGCACCACGAGCGGAATAATGACTGGCACAAGCGCCATATAGGAATAGGCAGCAATGGCAATTGGACCTAACAAATGTGGAGCAAGCTTGATGGTCGTATAGATGGCAGTTGGTCCATCCGCACCTCCTATGATTCCCAACGCTGCAGCCTCTTTCAAGGAAAAGCCGAATAACACCGCGGAAATTAGCACCGTGAAAATTCCTATTTGGGCGGCTGCACCGAAGAATGTCAATCGTAGATTTCGCAACATTGGACCAAAATCTGTCAAAGCACCTACCCCCATAAAAATGATCGGTGGGAGAAGCCCGGTCTTAATTAACGCGTAGTACAGATAATTCATGATCCCATGCTGCTGGGCAATTTGGTACAAGGTCAGGGTCTCATCTACCTTGACAACGCCCATTTGCCCTCCCGGAAAATTTGCCAAGAGCATGCCGAAGGCAATCGGGACTAATAAGAGGGGCTCATACCCTTTTTTGATTCCCAGGTACAGCAAAAGAAAAGCGATGGCTAGCATGAGGAGTACTTGAGGAGTTTCGATAATATCCCCCAGCGCCGTCATTTGATATAGTCGTTCAATCAAGTCCAAGAGCTAGGCGAGCTTAAAAAGAACATCATCATCGTACACATCGTCACCTTCTTTGAAGCAAACCTCTACGATTTGGCCCTCCACTTCCGATTTGATTGCATTGGAAACTTTCATCGCTTCAATGTAGCAGACGACATCGCCGACCTTTACTAAATCACCTGAACTAAGTACTTTTTCGCCTGCATCCTTGGTTGCGTAGATCTTCCCTTCCAATGGGGCAGTGATCTCCTTTGTCGCTGCAGTGGAAATCTCCTTGGTGTGCGGTGCAGGTTGTTGTGTTGAGGTGGAAGGCTCATCATCATAGCTTACGGTCACCGCATATCGCTTGCCTTCCACTTCGATTGTCAAGTTCTTCGGACTGACCGATTGCGAAGTTTTAGGTCCCGGCTCAACCGTTGTATCCGCTTCTTTTCGCTTTGCTAAGTCGGCCTCAAAGTCCTGCTTTGCCTTACCTGACCTAAAGGCCTCATACTGTTGCGGATGCATCGCATACTCGAAAAGCTCTTCATCGTCAGGGCCCTTTGCCCATCCTTTTTCCTCCATCTTTGAGGAAAACTCATCGATTGCATCTGGATACAAATCCTGGGGATCCCCTTCGAAAAATGCACGGTCCTGAGCAGCGGCCAGGTCCTTCAACTCCCCTCCAACTTCACCTGGTAGTCGACCGGACTTTCCTAAGATCATGTCCCAGTTGTTATCATCCAGCAAGGACCATCGATCTTTGCCTTTTTCCATTTGGATCACGTTGACCAGTGCGGCATTCTTGACGTATTGGCTATAGGGAGTGACTAAGGGAGGATAGCCCATCAGTGGCCAAACGTGTTTGACCTCGTCAAATAATTTGATCAGCAACTCATCTTGTGTCAAGGGAGACAAACTGTTCTTACCCTTCCAAACGTTCAAGCTTTTCAAATTCTGCTCGAGGTCAGCCATCAGACTTCCCATCATGCCTCCCGGCAACCCGGGGCCGATTAGCAGCGCATTCATCATACGATTTTTCGGGTTGATATAATACCCAAGGAAGTCATCGATAAATTCCTGTGTCAAGGATCGCGCTTGCATGTAGGCCTTCATGTTGATATCCGGCACACTGAACCCATCGTCTTTCAGCACCTCGTGCACCGTGAGAAGATCAGCGTGGCCCGTACCAAAGGACAAAGGTTCCATACCCACGTCAATGAAATCTGCACCGGCTCTGGCTGCTTCTAAGGAAGAGGTGACCGAAAAGCCGGGGGCACTATGCCCATGATACGTAACCAATATATCCGGATGGGCATTCTTGATGGCCTTAATTAGTTTCCCAATGGTGGTAGGTCGGCCAATTCCTGCCATGTCTTTGATGCATATTTCCTGGGCACCCATCTCCACCAACTCATCGGCGACTTTGGCATAATAGTCCACAGTATGCAGCTTAGAGTGTGTGATACACAAAGCCGCTTGGGAGATCATCCCACCTTCTTTGGCATATTCAATGGAGAGCTTAAGGTTCCGTACATCATTTAGACCGTCAAAAGATCGGGCAATATCTGTTCCTTGAATCTTCTTCAGCTTAAACATCAGGCGACGCACATCCTTGGGTACAGGATACATTCGCAGGCCATTCAAGCCTCTTTCCAACATGTGCGTTTGAATACCCGCATCATTGAATGGTTGGGTCCACGCACGAACGGAATGATTGGGATTTTCGCCGTAGAGTAAATTGATTTGCTCAAAACCCCCACCATTCGTTTCAACTCTTCGGAAACATCCCATTTCAACAATGGGCTCGGCTACGCGTACCAGTTGGTCTACACGAGGCATATATTTCCCCGATGATTGCCACATGTCCCGATAAATTAAACCAAGACCTATTTCTCTACCCATATGACGTTATTTCTTTTCTATTTTGGTGATTTTACCCCTCCCTACTGTGACCACTTCTACGGCGGCATTGATCACAGCTATGACATCCGTGCTTATTTCATCCTGAGAAGAAGCAGACGTTGTTGAAAAAGTGTTGGAGAGTGCGACAAGCAGTTTTCCGGTGAAAACGACCAGGCTTAGCACCAAAAAAACGGTGACCATTCCAATGCCAAGCAGCGTTAATGCTTCAGTGATTTCGGGGTTCATAGCAAATGTTGTGCTTCAAACATAATCAATCAAAACGATTGATCACACTACAAGTCTACCGCAAATCCAAATCCAATGAAACCATCAGGCGAACTCGCCGATAATCCCAGTCCGCCGGAAAGATCTACCTGAAAATTTGGCGTCACCAAATAGATTAGCCCTGCATTGAAGCGATGATCTGCCGGTTCATTGAGAAAACCGTAAGGCTCGGCAAAAACGGTCCACCCTTTTGCTACTGAGGTGCTCAGCACAACGGAGTAGAAAGGTGAAACTTCATTTTCACCCTCAGGTGATAGTGCAACTCCCAGATTGTAGCCAAGAGAAAAGCTATTTGAAAGTTGGTTTTGAAAATTGAAACGAATCTCTCCTGTGGTTTCGTTATTTGCTTCTCCTGTCGGAAGGTTGACCTGGCCAATGACACTAACATCAGCGAATGCTCTGTCAGCGCTTGTGATAAAAACCTTGGCACCTAGGTTGGTTGTCCCCAAACCGGAGGTCCTAAAATCGTCTCCGGAGATTCGATCATAATTTGCAGTTAGACGCACTTCCACTAGCTCCCCTATTCCATACCTAACCAAGGTATTGAAATTGAAATAGTTCTGGAAAGCGGTGGTGTTCTCTGCGATAAATCCAGATTCGATCAGTAGTTGATCCTTTCCAACCGTGGAGACAGCCGCTGACTGTGTGGGACGATCAGTCACAATTGGATCGCTATCCTGAGATAACGCTGTCGAGCTCCAAAAAATACCGGCCAGGATTACTACGTATTTCATAGGGTTATGCTCTGGTGAATGCACGCACAATCATCACGACGACGGCAAACAGGAACATCAAAATGGAAACCTTGTTGATGGTATGCATTGCTTTGATGTTGAAGTTTTTGGGCCGGTTAGGGTCTTTCTTCCTGAAAAAATAGCCAAGCACTTCAGAGAAATCAAAGTAGTTTACCTTCTCTTGTTCGTTTGGGGGTTGTTCTTTTTGCATATCTGTGATAAAACATCCAAAGGTAGAAAGTGTTTTTGGAAAACATCATCATGCAATTAAGTTGCAAGTATATATCTTTGCATCCATGTCTGATTCAAGCCCCAAATCGATTCTCAAAAACCATAAACTACGGATTACAGATTGCAGGTTAGACGTAATGAATTACTTCCTGGAAAAGGGCAATGCATTGTCTCAAGGGGATTTGGAGAAAGAATTGCAGCAGTACGATCGTGTGACCTTATACCGAACCTTGAACAGCTTCCTTGAGGCGGGTATTCTTCATCGCATACCGAATGAAAGTGGGACAGCCACCTACGGACTGTGTCATACCACTTGTACGCCGGAAAGCCACGACCATAACCACATCCATTTCAAGTGCAATTCGTGCGGCGAAATCCAATGCCTCGACGATAACAAAGTCCCTCAGGTATCAGTCCCTAGTGGATATTCCATCGAACGAGTCAACCTTATTGTAGACGGTACGTGTGCCACGTGCGCCTAAATTAGCAGCATGCATTTCACTAGAAATAGCTATTGCCCGCCTGAAAAACTACATGCAACTTCGTTGCAAATAATGATTCCAAATAGCTTTGCTTATCTGGAAAGTATGCAGAATTCCACAATCACAACCTTTATTACGCTGTCAAGTAACCTGCTCACGGTAAAAACGACCTTGCTTTCACCTCAAAAGCAGTGTTCAAAAAGATGAAATTTCACTTAGTTTTCGTTGTGTTTTTTATTGCCTTTCGATCCATGGGGCAAGCAGACTGTGATAATAACATTTCAGGTAGAATTCTTGATGCAGAAACCAACGAACCCATCGCCTTTGCTACCATTCAAGTTCGTGAATCGACTATCGGTGCAATAAGTGATAAAGAGGGAAATTTCACTTTGACAAAGATCTGCGATCCGGAAATAGACTTCGAAGTTCGGTTTATTGGGTATAAAACAGAATTTCACCATCACGACTTCCGAGGGAGTCAATTTGATGAAGGTCATGTAATCTACTTGGCGCTCGACGAGACAGAGTTGGAAAGTGTGACGGTAGAAAACGAACGAGTAAACGAGCTAAAATCACTCTCTGTTCAAAAGAAGCGTATTTCTGATCTCGCCACCTTAAACGCCTCCATTGGAGATCTATCTGAGGAATTAACCGGTGTGACCTTGTTGAAAACGGGCACCAACGTTTCAAAGCCCATTGTGCATGGCTTGCATTCCAACAGGGTGCTCCTGGTAAATGACGGGGTACGTCACGGGTACCAAGCCTGGGGTGAAGAACACGGTCCCGAAATTGATCCTTCTAAAGTGGACTTGATCGAAATCATCAAAGGAGCAGGCACTGTGAAGTATGGACCTGATGCTTTGGGTGGGGTCATTTTATACAATTCGAAAAGACCCACCTTAAATGAAAAGATCAATGGCTCCATTGGATCGTCCTATCAGACGAATGGTAAGGCTGGTACCGCACAGTTGGATCTGGGGCAAGGTTTTGACCGGTTTGCCTGGAGTCTTGGTGGTCACGGTATTTATCAGGGGGACTTGCAGGCTCCAAACTACAACTTAAGCAACACCGGAAAGCGCGAATACGGGATTAGTTTCAACACCCTTCTGCATCAGCCTGCTTTTGATTTGGAGGTATCCGGCAGCTATTTTGACCAGCAAATAGGCATTCTAAGGGCTTCCATTGTAGGAAATTTAGCAGACCTTGATACCGCAATCAATCGAAATCAGCCTGATATTGTTTGGCCGTTTACGTACGGATTGCAAAGCCCTGAACAAGACATCGAACATGCCTTGCTCAAGACTAATTTCACGCTATATCAAGGAAACCACATCTTAAAGGTTCAATACGGAATACAACGCAATTTCAGGCAAGAATTTGACGTGCGAAGAGGCGAACTAAACGATCGTCCGGTTATTAAGCTAAAATTATGGACTCATACATTTGATGCCGAGTGGATTCAACCTGCTAAAGGTAAATGGCAAGGCAATTCCGGAATTCAGTTCCTGTATCAGAATAGTAACAATTTGCCCGAAGAGTCAAACCGGGTAAACTTCATACCTGGTTACGATGTATTCAACGCGGGTGCCTACACCGTACAATCCTATGAAATCAACAATGGCTTAGTGGAAATGGGATTACGGTTTGATTTCCAATCCCTTCAGGTGTCCGATTCGATTCAACGTTATGGATTTGTCTACAGCAATGAGGTGAATTTTTCAAACGCTACTTATACCGTTGGGTTTCGAAAGCAAATCGACGAAGGTCTTTCCCTGTATTCAAATGTCGGTTATGCATGGCGGCCACCCAATGTGGCAGAACTCTACTCCTTTGGGTACCGTTACTCCAGGTTCCAATACGGTCTTTGGCGATACGATTTTGACAACCCAGACTTACTTTCTCCTACCCCTCCAGACACCGTTTTTGATGCATCACTGCGCACAGTCAATCCTGAAAGAGGTATTAAGGTGATTGCCGGACTTGAAATGCGAAAACGAAAAGTGACGGCCGATTTTATCCTGTACTTTAACCAGATCAATGACTACATCTTCCTAAGACCACACGGCATTACCCGACACAGAGCAGGGTTATTTCCATACATGATCTACGATCAAACCGACGCCATTTTTTATGGGACGGATTGGGACATTCGCTATAAACACAACAAGCAGTTTACTTCAGAATTTAAAGCCTCTTATGTGCACGCAAAGAGCGTAGAACGAGACCAAGCCTTACTTGAAATACCTCCATTAAACCTGCAATACCAGCTTGGTTTTAAGAAAGGACCTTGGAACTATGAAGTGAATCTAAGCTACACTGCAGAACAGTGGAACGCACCACCTGTTATTGACCCAGGAGAAGTAAACGACGGAAATCTGGAAGTGGATCGCGATAGTGACATTTTCGACTTCATGGCGCCTCCTTCCGGTTATTTGCTTTTAGGATCTAACATATCCTATCAAACAAGCAATTGGAATATCTCCTTAAACGCAGATAATCTACTCAATACCTCCTACCGACTGTACACGGATCGATTACGCTACTTTGCCGATGCTCCCGGCAGAAATTTGACATTCGCCATCGGATACAGCTTTTAAACGCAACACTGTTGCAAAAAACACCTAAGTACTTTAACCTTGCATTCGGAAATACATTTACAAAAACCGAATAAAAATGAGAATTTCAAAATTATTTTTTCTATTGCTATTGATCGGATCAGTGAGTTTCATCGTGAGCTGTTCTGACGACGAAGATCCGCTACCGGAGCCACCAGATGATGGTGAAGAGTTTATCGATGAGGTGATCCTTACGTTTACGCCTTCCCAAACCGGAAAGGATGTAGTGACTGCACGATGGTTCGATGCAGATGGTGATGGTGCCAATGATGGGACCGTGACCCAGGGAATTGAGCTGGAAGAAGGTGTGGAATATACGCTTGCTATTACGCTCAATAATACGGTTGCAGATGAAAACTTAACATTGGAAATTCAAGAAGAAGATGACGAGCACCAGTTCTTTTTCGAATTCACCGAAAATATCTTCTCAGATCCACTAGGCAACGGTAACGTTGATAACAGAGATGATCCAATAAATTACAACGACGAAGACGATGCAGGTCTACCTGTAGGCCTATCCACTACCTGGACTGCTGGAGGTCACACGGATGCTACGGGTACGTTCAGAGTTATCCTTAAGCATCAGCCGGACCTTAAAAATGAGACTTCTGACGCCTCTGTAGGCGGTACAGATATCAACATCCCTTTCCCAATTGACATCGAGGAAGATCCAAACGTTGAGGAGGAGTTCATTGACCAGGTAGTTTTGACGTTCACACCTACTGCGGGTGGCGATGACGTTGTTGTTACTTGGTTTGATGCCGATGGAGACGGTG
>CAZQJU010000068.1:0-19693 GCA_964593185.1 uncultured Roseivirgaceae bacterium | reverse complement strand
ACCCACATGGGTCCAGGCAAAGTAAAGGAACCCATCCAGGTACGCCATTTGAGGGAATCCACTTCCTCTTTGAGCCGAAGTTACTGCCACAGTATGTTCCACTGAAAGTTTTCCATTACGATGTATTTGACGGTATTTGATTGCAGGATCTTCACCACTGTCAAGCCAGCTTACCACAGCTTCATTACTGTTGATGAGTGCAATATCTACTCGACCAAATGGTTCGGAGGTATCAAGTTCAATCGCATCTGCAAAAGTGGAGTCCATCATGAATGCCACTTTAACTGCAGGGCGATTCATGGCGGATGTAAACCAGGCTGCAGCTACAGCTTCTTTGTAAGACGCTATGCTAGGCCCGTTTACTGGACAGCCATCAATTTGCCATAAATCACTTGCCACTGTACGTGGTGGAGTCCAAGTGGAATCCACCCGCTGGACGAACGAGATGTCTCGAATCTCATCAATCGATCGATCCCGGTAAACCACCATAGGGCCTGAATCAGTATTGACCCCTCCGGTTTGACAGCAGTCACATGTGCTAGCGTCTAATTCCACTTCTTGCGAGATGATCCCATTCAGATCAAGTGTCGCAGCACGAAGTGTCATCGATCCTTTATGGGTGTGTTCATGTCCTCCACCGGTGTGGCGACCATCGAGCCAACTAACAAGGAATGTACCATCATTATTCGGTAGCAGTGTAACAAAGCCATGCTCTGTTGGAGTGCCATCTCGATGAGGAACGATTGAATTTGACCATGTGGCCGCCTTAGCTGACTGCAATACAAGCTTTACATCGTAAGAGTAGGTGCCAGCGGTACTCTTTTCCAGATAGTGGGCGATCTTGTTTCCTTCCTGATCGACTGCCAACATTGGGTAATCTGCCCAGTTGACGAACCAATCGGTTCCTGCAGCAATCAGCTCAGGTTTCGTCCATTCCGCCTCATTTAGTTTTGAATAGTAGAACCCGGTAGTATTGGTGTCCAGTGGTTCTACCCAACTTAGGTACAGGATTCTATCTTCACCAACGACTAAGTGTGGAAGACTTGCTCCCGGATTTGTGGGGTTAGCGAACTCGACCGAAGCTGATGGATTTGATCGTTTGCTACCGCAGGAAAACAGGATTGAAATTACAAGCAGACGCAGAGGGATTCTCATGACGTTTTAAAGCTACGATCTTCCCGTAAATAAACAGACAAAATTATCCAGCTGCCGGATAGCGAACATTAAGGATGCCTGGTTCACGACTAGGCATGGTCTATGGTGTTAACCTTCTTTTAATTTATTTGAACCTCTTCCAATTCAATCACGGAGAGAAGTTTTAATGTGCCGTCTTTGAAAGCTTCATCGATATCCGCCAATGCAAAGCCATCCTCTTCTTCAGGCTTGTAGTTTCGATAGTCCTGGATGATTACCCCGTCGATATTCCTTGCATTGTATGCCTCCCTGAAACGCACGCCTTTTCCGTCATCTTCATTGTAACTATAGGCCAAATAATCTAAGCTGTAGTCCTCTGTATCAAACCAATAATAAAAGACGTCTTCATAATCTTCACCACCACCATCAGCATTGAAGGTAACCTGTAGCTTAAAGTAAGACTTTTGAGCTATGTCTACTTTGCCAATGTATTTCTTTATCACGGCGTTATCGTTGAGCGGTAGCGGCAGAAAAGCGAAGTAAATGACCGAGTTGACCGATGCACTGTAGGCCGCGCTTTTTTCTTCCTCCAGGGTTACTAAACTATCGTTTACAAAGCGGTTTAAACCAGAGTTTACCAGTACATCTTTCACCTCGTTACCGATGGTGTCTCTTTGTATTCTCGTGTAGCGAAAATTGCCGTTTCGGTATTGATATTGATAGGCGATATTTCGAAAGTTGAACGATACTTCTGCATTCTTGAGCTTCTCAGTTCCGGAAGCTGCAATGGCACGTCGTACAATTTCTTCCGCGGAAGGAGGCGCTGCACAGGATAACAAAGCCAACAATAGCAATAGCTGAAAATTTTTCATAGCTTGAAAAACGATTGGGTGGGGGTTAAGTTCATCGTGGTCACGACATTTGGTAAAGTAGCGTAATTTGGTCCAATCAATGGAGTCCATTCTTACCAATATATTAAAACATATCCAGTTATCTGAATCTGAACAAGTGTATGTTGCTTCCTTGGTGAAACAGCAAACCTTTGAAAAAAAGGAGTTCTTACAAAAAGCTGGCGAACCTTGTCGCAACATCTTCTTTGTAATACATGGAGTACTGCGTGCCTACTTTTTGAGTAAGGAAGGGAAGGAATCGACGATCATGTTTGCTACCAAAGATTGGTGGATCACGGACATGGATAGTTTTATCCATGAGAAGATCGCAGTGGTAAACATCCAGGTGATTTCCTCTGCTACCGTGGTGAGTCTTTCAAAGCAACAGTTAGATGGGCTTTATCGGGAGATTCCCGCATTTAATAAGTTCTTCCGAATCTTAATGCAGAATGCGTATTGCCGAGAGCAAAGAAGAAGTTTTCAGACATTGTCACTGCCCGCTAAAGATCGGTACGATCAGTTTATTAGCAACTATCCCGAGGTTGCCCAAAGTGTTCCCCAGAAATTTATTGCCTCGTATCTGGGCATCACGCCTGAGTTCCTAAGCCATTTAAGATCTCAAAAGGCGTAAATTAAGGTACCTTAATCTTTTTTAAAGCAGCACGCACGTTCTTTGTGCTACTATTTAACGCTCATAGATATGCTGATATTGATTGCTGGTCCTTACCGAAGTGGAACAAAAGATGATCCAGTGCTTATTCAAAAGAATTTGGACAATTTGGAAGCCATGGCTGTGCCTATATTCAAAAAGGGACACGTACCGATGATCGGCGAGTGGGTAGCCTTACCCATTATGAAACTGGCAGGTTCCAAAAAGATCGGAGACGATATTTGGGATGAGGTACAATATCCGGTTGCACATCGGCTGTTAGAAAAATGTGATGCGGTGCTACGCATCGAAGGTGCTTCAAAGGGTGCTGACATGGACGTGCAAATCGCGATTGAGAGAGGACTTAAGGTGTACTACAGTTTAGATGAAGTTCCGCAAGCTGAATAGGTAGAACGAACGGCCATTCATGTTGGATAATGGGGATATCTTGAGGTGAAATTTAGATGCTTCACCTATGGCATATCAGTTAGCTCAAGTCAACGTCGCACGTATGATCGGTACATCGCTTGAAGATCCGATCATGAAGGAGTTCACTACAAATCTTGATAAAGTAAATGAATTGGCGGAATCTGCTCCTGGGTTTGTGTGGAGATGGAAGGATGAAGCTGAAAATTCTGGTGGAGGTGTTTTTATTGATTCCAGTATTATCGTGAATATTTCCGTTTGGGAAGATGTGGAAACACTAGAGACCTTCACCTACAAGACGTTTCATGCACAGTTTGTCCGTAGAAGGAAAGAGTGGTTTAGGCATTTTGGGCAGGCATACTATGCCTTATGGTGGACCCCGAAAGGTGCATTTCCGAGCGTGCAGCAATGCCAGGAAAAACTAGAACTAATCCAAAAACTAGGACCATCAGTGGCGGCATTCAACTTTTAAGCAACGATTTCCTGCTCCGACGAGTTAATTTAGTGCGAAGTTCTAAATGCTCAACATGCAAAAACTTCTAACACTTCTCCTTTTTGGTATGGCCACATTTCTTGCTCGCGCGCAATCAGAGTCGCTTAAAATAGGTGTCATCGGATTGACCCATACTCACGTCCACTGGATTTTTGGCAGCGTTGAAAGGGGTGATTTCGAAATTGCAGGCATCGTGGAACCCAATCGCGAGTTGGCAAAACGGTACGCTGATCAATACAACTACCCAATGGATAAGGTCTACAACTCGATGGAAGAGCTGGTGGATGGGCAGAATCTGGAAGCAGTGACGGCATTTGGGAGCATTTATGATCACCTCAAGATTGTCGAGTTCTTTGCTCCCAAGGGTATTCATGTGATGGTTGAAAAGCCGCTGGCTGTTAGTATGGATCATGCGAATAAAATGAAAGCGTTGGCAGAGAAACATGGTATTTGGCTACTGACGAACTATGAGACCACCTGGTATCCCACCAATCACAAGACACGCCAGTTAATCCGCGAAGAATACGTCGGCGCTATGCGGAAAGTGATCGTTCGAGATGGGCACCGAGGACCAAAAAAGATTGGTGTTGACGATGAATTCTTGGTTTGGCTCACAGATCCGGAATTAAATGGCGGAGGGGCCATTACAGACTTTGGATGTTATGGAGCTAACCTGATTACATGGCTTCTGGAAGGGGCTCGTCCTCGTTCCGTCACCGCAATTACCCAACAGCTGCAGCCAGAAAACAATCCTAAGGTGGATGATGAAGCCATCATACTGTTACAGTACGATTCGATGGTAGGAGTGATACAGGCTTCTTGGAACTGGCCGATCGGACGGAAGGACATGGAAGTTCATGGATTAAAGGGGACCATCTTTTCCGACAATCGTCATGATTTGCGCGTCAGAATTGCCGAGGGCTATGATGGATTTGAGGAAGAGAACATGAAGCTCGAAGAGCGCGAAAAGCCGTACGATGATCCGTTCTCCTACTTTGCCGCTGTGATTCGTGGCGCGATCACTCCAGAAAGGTATGATTTATCGTCATTGGAAAATAATTTGATGGTAATGGAGATCCTGGATGCCGCTCGTTCCAGTGCATTAGCAGGAAAGGCCGTAAAACTATCAGACTAAACCACACTACTCTTCACTGAGCGTGAGGGCAGGGTTTGTCCTTGCCCACTTGATGGAGCGAGTTGCTGAAATGGCCAATACTACTGAGTAGACCAGAATAATGGCTATCGGAAAAACCCAAATATTCATTTCAATGCTATACGCGTAGTCTTGCAGCCAATGATCGACAAGAAGGTAACTAAATAGGCTGCCAAAGAGTCCAGCTGTCAAGACAAAGAACCACAATTGCTGATTGAGAACGCCGACAATTTGTGCCAATGAAGCGCCAAGAACTTTTCGTACGGTCAGTTCCTTCGCTTTCAATCCAATCAGGTAAATCATAAAGCCAATCATACCGAGCACAGATAGTCCGATTGCCAGGACGGAAAAAACGATGCTAATCCGGCCAGTTTGCTTGTCTTTTTGATACAACTCTGCCACAGCATCGTCCATAAACTCATAGGATAACGGCAGGTTAGGCTTGAGTTCATACCAGTGCTTCTCTACAAGTTTTACCACTTCTTCAAGGTTATCCGTAGTGGACTTTACGAGAATATTTGTGTTGACGAACTGAGGGTCAGGCCGAAGGGAAATGATATGAGGAGTGATCTTTTCCTTTAAGGAGAAAAAATGGAAATCGTTGAAGACGGCTGATACTTTACGATTTAACTCATTTTCCGTGCCGGGCCAAAGTGTAATCTTTTTTCCTATGGGTGCTTCGTTCCAGTCAAAGCGATCGATGAAGCTCTGATTTACAAGTGACACGATTTGACCATTCGAGGAGGAACGCAACACATTCTTAAAATCACCAGCCAGGATCTCCATGCCCATGACGTCAAAATAGTCTACGTCCACGCCATAGGAAAGAAGGTTTTCAAAGTGCTCATCTGTCCCCTCGACGGTATAAGCCAATGGCCTCATGCCGTCTCCCATCATTGGGCCAAAAGCTACTCCGGCAATTTGGGGATAGGTAAGGAGTTTGCTTTTAAGTACTTCATAGTTTTCAAAGTCACCAATGTCATATGCATTCCCAATTTTCACAATGTTAGCAGCTTCGAATCCCATCTCTTTCGTATCCAGGTAATGTATTTGTTGGTTCATAAACCAACCCGAAATGCCTAAGGTGAATAACAACAGAAACTGGAAAAGGACCAATCCGTTTCGGTAATTGTCTCCTCCCGAAATATTTAAGGCCGACTTGTTTTTCATCAATGCATTGACATTCATCCGCGATAGCCTTGTGGCAGGAAATAAGACCGTGAGAATGCTGACGATGATTAGAAAAACCAAAAGACCCATCGGAAAAAGCAAGGTTGTGAAGAGTTTGTTTTCAATGGGCGTCTCAAGGAAGATACTTAGCCCAGGCAAAGCAATGGAGTAGCCAAAAATGATAATGGGCAGGGTAAGTAGTGTAGTCGCAACAGACTCAAGTAGTAGATTTCGGAAAATGGTTGCCTGAGATTCACCAAACACTTTCCGAACCCCAACCGCTCTGCCCTTCCCAAGAAAAATTGCTAGTGAAAGATTGACATAGTTGGTGATGGCAATTAGCAAGATCAAAGCTCCGATAATGAGGAAAACACGAAGTTGGAGTGGATCGCCTTTGCCCGCATTCCCAAAGGCTGCTTCTGATGCCAGGTAGATGTCTGGAACAGGCATCAATTTCACCCCAGAGAGTTTATGATATTCATCATAAGCCACGTCCATTTCCATAATCTTCCGTTCCAATGCCGCAATGTCAGTGTTAGCTTCCAGATACAGATAGGCGTTGGTGTGAAAGTGTTCCCTTTTGTAAAGATCTACGCTCGTATAGATTATTTCAAAGTTGAAATGAGAATCCGAAGGGACATCTTGGATAACTCCGGTGATCTTCATGGGAATGGTGTCACGAAACTGTATAAATTGACCTATGGGTGAGACCTCATCAAAGTATCTTTTTGCCAAAGAGTGGGTGATCACGGCAGATCTAGGTTCGGTCAGCAATGTGGTTTTTTCGCCTGCGACCAAGTCAAAGTCAAAAAACTCAAAGAAGGAAGATCCGGGGTTGGTCCGAATGATGTCTTCTATGATGACTTTGTGATCGTTGAATTCAAAAAATGCTTTACGAGCGGTATTGACCATTACTTGATCGATGACTTCAGGATAGGCTCCTTTACCTAGTTCTTTGGAATGCTCCATTCCAAGGTTGGAGAACCATTGTGCTCCATTGGTACGTCCTTCCAATCGAAAAATGGAACCCGATTTGTCATGAAATTGGTCGTAGTGATATTCATGATCTGCATAGGTTAGGATCAACAAGGATGCAATGGTGCCTATAGATAATCCCAGGATGTTTAAGCTATTCAGGCCAGGTGATTTGAGAAAATTTCGGATACTTAATTGAATCAGTAGTCGCATTCTTATGTTTTTTCCAAGAATACGACTCATCTGTCCTGGAGTAGAATAACGTAAGGTTAAGTCTGCTTAATGAAGGGTTAAAAAAGTTAACGTAGAGTTAAATTCTTGAGATTTGTGGACCCTAATGCGTAAATCTCGTTACTTAATGAGTTGGATTACGGTATATGAGACTGTCAAATAAAGCAATCACGCTAGTAGTCGGGATAGCCACCTTTGCGCTAATTGGGCTCTCCGCCTTGCAGGTTGAAAACCTCCGGTCATCACTGGTGACCAATAAGCAAATATTTCTGCAAAAAGTAGAACTGGCCTCAAGTCAGATTTCAAACGAGTTTCTCTCAAATATGTATCACAGTGAAGTGCTACGTAAAGCGGCGCATCACGTTGAAAAGACGGGCATTCTCAATGACCCAAAACTTCATGACCTAATGAAGCACATCATTGATCCGATTTTAACTGATTTGGAGATTGGGCTGCCCTACGAGTATGCAGTTTACAAAAAGCAATCTAAAAATGGAAAGTTTGGATTTTTGATGGGAGACGATGGAGCTAGTCCAGTATTCGAGTTGCAGTACTGCGAAAATCCAAAAGAGCAGGGACATGGGTGGGCTACGCTAACATGTTACAGTGGAGGAGATTTGTATTTAGCGCTATTCTTTCCTGACCAGGATGCCTACGTCTTCGCCCAATCCAGGGGTGCCTTGATCCTATCCATTGTTTTCATTCTCTTACTGATCGGGTCATTTGTCTACACACTAGTGGTCATTCGAAAACAAAAGCACCTATCCTCCATCAAAAATGACTTTATCAATAATCTTACCCATGAATTTAAGACACCGATAGCCTCCATCTCATTGGCAACGAGTATGCTCAAGGATGAAAAAAACCCTCCCAGCGATGATAAAAAGGCCAACTACCTGAACTTAATTGAGCTCGAGAGCAAAAGATTGGAAGGACAAGTAGACAAAGTGCTACAGATTGCAATGATCGACTCTGGCAATTTCACGCTTGAGAAAAAACAGTTGAATGTACATGAGATCATTGAGCGCGTCGTGGACAGCATGAAGCTGGCAGTAGCAAAACGGAAGGGGACGATTACCTTAGATCTTAAGGCTCGCAATGCAAATGTGATGGCTGACGGTACTCATTTGCTGAATATCATATACAACCTTATGGACAATGCACTGAAGTATACCGTGGATACGCCTGCTATTGTCGTTGCCACATCTGATCATTCGGAGGGTGTGGAAATATCAATACGGGACAATGGTATCGGTATCGGTGAAGAGATACAGCACTACATTTTCGATAAGTTCTATCGAGCGGAATCAGGCGATATCCAAAACGTGAAAGGCTTTGGACTTGGTTTGAGTTATGTCAAGAAAATCATCGAAGAGCACAAAGGCAAGATTCAATTGCAGAGTAAGATCAATCAGGGAAGTGAGTTTCGAATTTATTTTCCATTTGGATGATGGGAAAGATACTATTAGTTGAAGATGATGAAAGCTTTGGGTACATCCTGAAAGAATACCTGCTGATGAACGACTTTGATGTTTCACTGGCCACTGATGGGCAGGCCGGTTTGGAGCTTTTCAAAGCTAGTTCGTTTGATTTATGCTTGCTTGATGTAATGATGCCGTTGAAGGACGGTTTCACTTTAGCGAGCGAACTACGTGAGATCGATCCGGATATTCCCTTTATTTTCATCACGGCCAAGGCCTTGAAAGTGGACAAACTGAAGGGGTTTAGGCTCGGTTGTGATGACTACATTGTTAAGCCGATTGACGAAGAACTGCTGATAGCAAGAGTGAAAGCGCTCATCAATCGGACCATGAACAAAACTGCTGGAAAACCACTCACAGCGTTTCACATTGGAAAATACTCTTTTGATCCAAAGAGCCTTTTGCTATCTCTGGACGATGAAAATCATCGGCTCACGGATAAGGAGGCACAAGTGCTGCGACTGCTTTGTGAAAACAAACATTCCGTTCTTGATCGAAACGTTGCCTTGAAAGCAGTTTGGGGGCAAAGCGACTTTTTCAATCGGAAAAGCATGGACGTGTTTATCCACAAGCTGCGACAATATTTGAAAAAAGACCCCTCGGTGGAAATTGTGAATGTTCGTGGAAAGGGATTTATCCTACAGGACTAAACCAAAGAACTATGCGCTAATAGCAGTGGTACGAGTCAAATAACGCCCATTTTCTGCATGATGAAGCTTGCACTTTTGTTTTCGCAAATCCCTTCTTTTAATCGATAATCGAAAACCAGCTCATCGTTGATGATTTCAACTTCAAAGCGTTTGTTGACAAGTGTAGTTGGGAACTCATCGGTTGTTTTGCAGACCTCCAGATCGTGTGTGGCAATACCTCCGTAGGCTTCCTTGAGGGCCATTTTCCGAATCACTTCAATGGTGCCGTTACGCTTGTCGTCAGAGTTGGTTCCGCGAAGAATTTCGTCCAATAGCACGAAGCAAGGTCCTTGGTCCAGTTGATCCATAATGGATTTTAGGCGTTTCACTTCCGCGTAGAAGTAGGATTCACTATCTGTCAGGCTGTCCGAAAGCCGCATGGAAACATGGATAGGAAGCGGATGCACATCAGCTTTGGTGGCCACTACCGGAGCACCAATCCCTGCTAGGACCATATTTACACCTACAGTCCTCAGAAATGTACTTTTGCCAGACATGTTTGATCCTGTCAGTATGAAGAATCGATTTGCACGAAAATCAACACTGTTCGTGACGGACTTCTCTTTTGCAATCAAAGGGTGCCCAAGGTCCTCAAAGCGAATGTCAAAACTTTGATTCAACGATGGAAACGTGTACTCGGCGTTATTAAAACAGAAGTTTGCAAGGCTAAGCCGTGTCTCCATTTCACCAATGACCTCCAGCCAGTTCTTAATATCATATGAATGTTTACGTCTCCAGGACGAAAGCTGCAGTAGCACATGAACGTGGTAAAGCAATGCGCCATTTAGTAGTGGACTGGCAAACACATTGGCTACATGTTCCATTCTACCAAAAAGGGTCGCCAGCTGATGTATCGCTACGCTGGCATTTTGGCCATTGTTGTCTAGCAGACGCTGGAGCTCTTGCAGCTCTTTTGTCTCGAACGTATGGTGTTCGATTTCCTTTAGTAGAAAGGCATACTGCTTTAGGATCTTCTCGATCTTCGTTGTATCTACGAGTTCCTTTTTAATGGTTTTGGTGAAAGAACCCAGTATTGCCAGGTTGATCAAGAACAATAAACCACTTAGATTTCCAAACAGACTTGATGAGGTGAATAGGTACAGCACAAAGCTTGTGAGCATTGCGGTCGGCAAAGCGTACATGAGTGTCTTTAGGAACCGATTGATTCTCAGTGCTGGTTGCATGCTCCACTCCATCAATTCACCGAAACTTTCTTTACTGTCCGGATACATTCGGGCCAAAGAGGTAAAGGTTTGACGCCATTCCAGTTTTGGGGTTAGCTCTTTCAGTGCGTCTTGTCGAGCCAGAATTTCCTCGTTGGATGCGATTTGTAATAAGGTACTGGCTAATTTGTTCTTGCCAGAGAATGTAGCTGTCCGATTTAAGGAATGATAAAGGGAATGTTCCCCAAAAAAGTCCAGATCGAAGGAGTAGGGGTGGTCGTGCTTGATAAACTCCTTCCCAGCGTCCAGGGCCGAGAGATCCCCGTTAAGGAAGCTAAGTTCTTCCTCGTTGATTCGTATTTTTTCCCGATAGAATTGCAGCAACCAACGCACAGAACTGTGGTACTTAATGACCAATCCAAAGGCAACGATTGCTAGCCCACCACAAATTAGCCAGATGAGCTGGGTGTTTCTGAAATACTGTGATATTAAGATCACCGCTGACACCAAGCATAACAAGCGCAATACGCTAATCTGACGATCTTTGCGCGATAACTTTTCTGCGGCCGCGCTAAGTTCTTTAATGATGTCTTGATACTGCTTCACAGGGCAAGGTTAGACAAAAGCAATCGATAGTAGGGGTAGTTTTTGTTTCGTCGTATTACTCCTTTTTTCCTTTGATTGGGACCTGCGGAATCGGAGTCCCATGTGACCCGTCTTTACAGCACATGGGTAAGTTATCATAAGCCTTTTGGTCCCGGTACAGCGTATCTGCATGATATCCCACCAACGTAATCCGCTCCCGTAGCGTTTGCGGATCTGTCTTTTTTGGGTTGTAGACAATGGTCATCACTTTATCATCAAGATTCAGCGTGGCCTCTTTGACCCCTTTCTCAAATGCAAGATCTTTCTCCAGCGCGAATTGACACATCTCACAAATTGCCGACGTCTGAATGGAAATCTTGTAGCCATTGCTCACCTCAGTCGGCGCTTGCTGCGCGCTCAAAACAGAGCAGCCAAAGAGAAGCAAAATCGAGAACATTATTTTTTGGTTATTATGCATGGTACTATTCTTCATAGAAATCTAGTTTTTGATTTTATATCTAAAGCCAGCATAGATCATGCGACCCACGATTGGAGCCCATACGATCGATGCGTCAAAGTTATTTCCAAAGGGATTTTCCGCTTCAATGATTGGATTCCCTTGGGTAAATCCAAGTAGGTTCTCTGCGCCAACATACACATTGCCCCATCGGAATCCTCTGCTTACTTGCGCGTTTAGCAAAGCGAAACTTGGGGTCTTATTTCGCCGCTGGAATTCGGCAGGCTTGTCGGAGGTATTCGGAAGTCTTTTGGTTCCAAATCCATTGAGTGTCATGTCAGCCTTCCACTTATCAAATCGGGTGGCGTACGAAGCATTGATAAAGAAACGATTTTTTGCATTGAAGGGTACCTGTTGCAAAACACCATTTATTGTTGTCTTGATATCGTAATACTTGTATGCGGCTTTGGCACCAAAACGATCTGAAAACTGGTAATTTCCTTCGATTTGAAAGCTGTGGGCGTATGAAGCTCCTCTTAGATTGTAAACCCGCAATTGACTGGAATTCGCATCCATGTCATAAATAAGCTGGTTTTCAAACGTAGTGTAGAAGTAATCAACGACAACATTTAGTGGTTTGTCTTGGATCTCGAGTGCTGTGACGAGACTTCCGCCCATGTTCCACGAAACCTCGGGATTTGCTTCTTCTTCAATAATCAATTGCCGAGAAGAAACCAATACACTACTATTTTCAATCAAGGCATTTGCGGTCCGATAGCCTCTTCCAATGGCGGCTCTAATCGTTGTTTTATCCGAAACCTGAAATCGCGTGTGTAGACGCGGCGCGAAATAGGTGCCGTATAGATTATGAAAGTCGGTTCTAGCTCCTAGAAGTAAGGTAAATCGGTCCTTTGGTGAATAGGTGTACTCATAGTAAAAGCCCGGAACCACTTCGTTTCGAGAAAATGCAGAGTCCGCATAAACTTCGTCAAAGGCGTCATGAAGTATGCTTACGCCCGTTTTGTATTGATGGAAGGAGTTACCAATAATGTTTTGAAAGATAACATTCCCGTAGAGTGTGGACTCCGTCCCGCTGTAGTTGGTGCGCCCAAATCCACTTTCCATGTCAAGGTAGGAAGCCGAATAGATGAAACCCCAACCCTTGTAGGGTTTATGCGGAAAGAGTAGCCCTGTTTTTCCAAAGACTTCGAAACGTGTGGTGTTGTTGAGAAAACCGTACTCCGTGGACGAATTGTTGTCACTTCCGAATCCAAAACCTACTTGGCCCCCGGCTTTCTCGTCGCGCATGAAACTAAAACCTATCTGTGAGCGCACTTTTTCTCCCACGTATTTATATCGGTTCATTACGTTTAGCTGTCGACCTTTGGGTAGATCCAGGAAGCCATCATCGTTTTGGTCAATCTCGTTGTTGAAATAATTGGTGTGAAAAAGCAGTCCACCGTACCATTTGTCTCCCAGTTTTTGAGCATGATTGACATTCAATTCCATGCGACCGAAGGAGTTGCCATAGGCATTTAGGTACAGCTTTTCGCTTGACTCCGGTTTTTTTAGCTCTACATTAAGCTGTCCCGTCATGGACTCATACCCATTGACTACGGTACCTGCTCCTTTTCCTACATCGATCGACTGGATCCACGTTCCGGGAATGAAGGAGAGCCCATACCTTCCTGCCAGCCCACGCACGTTCGGGACGTTCTCTCGATTGATTTGGACATAGCTTCCATCTAGCCCAAGCATTCTGATGGTTTTGGCACCGGTAATGGCATCCGTAAAGGAAACATCCACCGAAGCATTGGTTTCGAAGCTTTCAGATAGGTTACAACAAGCCGCTTTTGTAAGCTCTGCCTCGGTGATCACCTCCGTTTGTAACGATGCCAGGTTATCAATGAAAGTGCTGGAGGTGGTCACAATAACTTCCCCCAGCGCAGCGGTGTTTTCAGATAGCATTACATGCATTTTACCGATCGGGTTTGCGACCAATGTGTCAGATACGAAACCCGAGAAGGAAAATACTAACCGGGATTGGCTTTTCCTCAGAACAAGCGAAAAGTGCCCGGAAGCGTTTGTCACCGCGCCGTTTTGGGTGCCAAGTTCTATCACGGTAGCACCGATCAACGGTTGATGCTGCTGGTCGGCAACCATGCCAGTGATGGTCTGTGCGTGTAAGACAGCAACGCTAAAGGGAAGGGAAAAGAGTAAAAAAAGATTCTTCATAACATGATTTTAGCTAGATAATGACCCCGACAACGGGGGTTTAAATTGCTGAGTTGTGCTCAACTAGTATATCCACAGGTGTCTACCTGGGATAATCCATTAAATCATATTCGGAAAACCTGGAAGCTGGCCTGATAGTCTGCATCAGGCGGGGGAGGGTTGGTGTCTAATCTAGTAGAGGGAAACCATGGATTACTTTTTCTAAGCTCAAATCTCAGATCGTCAAACGTAGGGATCGTTGCCAATTCAAGCATTGATGGTGTCGCGTCGAATTCAAATGCTATGGTCGTTATTTCCTCCAGCTTGAACTCTTCTGTGACATCCTCACAGCACGGCATGGGTTCTTCGCCATGAGCTCCCGGACATTTTTTCTCCACGGTTTCGAACACCGCCACAGCCTTCAGTCTTCCCATGCAATAGTGCTTGCTTAGCGTAATGCCAGACGTAGCCACAAGCAGTGTTAGCGTCAAGAGAAAATTACCAGCCGTTTTGAGTGTCCTCATTGCAACAAAAATACGATAAAAGGCAGGAAAAAGTTTTTCATTGATGAAAAGCAGCATGATGCTATGTATATTTAGTAGCGAACAGAAAACTGAACCTAGATGAAAGTAATAGGATACATATTGGTATTGCTCAGTGCATTTTCATGCCGTTTTGCAGAAGTGGAGGTGGATTCTGACTACAGCTACGCAGGTAAATTTCATCGATACAAGACCTTCTCATTTGTCGACAATCAAACCTTCAAAGGCCTCGAAAGAGATGAAAGCCTCATTGAGCATAACATTACGCGGGTTTTGGAATCCTGGGGCTATCGATATAAGGAAAGCAGAGCTGACTTCATGATCAGCTATCACTTCTTTTTCGAGGATGTCAAAATAGTTGGGTATCGACAACCACAATTTCATTTCTGGGTCAAGTCCAGATTTGGTAATGAATTTGTTGCTGCTAGCGCTGATTCCTTAGCTGTTAATGATCCGTTACTTCCAGGCGAGGATGTTAAACGCAGGCATGAAAAATACAACTCAGCAAGCATGGAGCTCAATGAGGGCACCATCTTCGTTACCTTCTTGGATCGAAAAAAAGATCAGTCGGTGTGGCAAGGGTATGCTTCAGGAGTATTTGGTGGTGACGTGCAGAACAATGAACGAAAAGTACGTGCCGCAGTAATTAGAATACTTGATCAATTTCGTTTGGTCTCTCCGCCATCCTAGCCTAATGACAGGCTTGATTGAATTTTTTGAGCTTATAATAGTTGTACGGTAAGGGAACCAAAAAACCTACCAATAAGGCGGGAGCCAACGCAAGCCAATAAACCGGATCATCAAAGGCGGCCTTTCCTCCTGTGATCATGAAATCAGTGGAGGTCATGGCAAGTTCCATCGCTACCATGGAAATGAATGACATCCCAAAGGCTGTTTTAAACGCGAGAATCCAATTAAACCGTTCTCTGAATTTTAAGATACTTGCTTCGAGCAGAATAGAGGTGCATAGACCTGCGACAATCGCCAAGATCATCTGGGTCATTAAAGGAGTTGTAGGGTAGTAGGCTTGCAGAAATATGATCATGCCAAAATCTCCAATGGAACATCCAATCAGGCAGTTGAGCGTATTGAAGGATGCACGATTCCACTTGTTTCGGTCAAGCCAGAACAATCCACCTTTTTTCAATTCATACCCCTTTTGTTGTAGCAATTGATTCAACTCAAGGGCTGAGACATCTCCGTCAATGTGCAATGAGACCGTGTCTTGGATGTCGGCTGACCAGCTATGAATTCTTCGATCTTCATCCAGGAGTGGTCTTACCTTATTCACACATCCCTCACAGTGAAGTGTGGTTTGGAACGTTTGCTTCTTCATCTATTCGGTTAACAGCATTACGTGTGCGTAAGTTTCACGCTTATTATATAGTATTTTGTACAACTAATGAGTAACTTGTACGTTTGTACAATAAATAAAAGAAATGAGAGGAGAACACATTGGGGAACTGGAAGAACTGGTATTGCTGACCGTGGGATCACTGGTGCACGAGGCCTATGCTGTGGTTATTTTGGAAGAGATCCTACAAAACAGCAGGAGGCGGATGGACGTAACGGCCATTCACTCTGTATTGCGCAGGTTGGAAAAGAAAGGATTCGTGAGCTCAGAAATGGGTGGCGCTTCAAAAGAGCGAGGTGGACGACGAAAACGATTCTTTACCTTGACTAGAGCGGGAAGGAGCGTACTGGATGAAACGATGGAGCTGCGTTCAGCTTTGTATCAGAAACTCCCTAAACTATCATTTCAAGTTGTGAAATGAGTGCTCCACCTAAATGGGCTGATCGGTTTCTGGAATGGTATTGCGATCCATTTTTACTGGAAGATCTTCAAGGAGACCTGCATGAGATCTACCATGAAAAGGTGTCACGAGGCAATAGCCGATTTGCGAAACTGATTTATTGGTGGCTGGTAGTTCGGTCGCTTCGATGGTCTGCACTCAAAAGGCCAAAAAAACTCAAAAACAAAGGGATAATGATTACAAAAAACAACTTCAAAATTGCCTCCAGGGTGTTGTGGAAAGACAAATTCAATACGGCAATCAATCTACTTGGACTTACGATTGGGATCACGTGCTTTTTGCTCCTGGGTATGTATGTTCAACAAGAACTTAGCTATGATCATTTGCATAGCAACAAGGAACGTATTTATCGATTGATTTTAAGGGAAGACTACGGAGATGGTAAAACTTTTCACAATGCTACCGTGCCACTTCGGTTTGAGGCCATGCTGGAAGACAATTTTCCTGAGGTTGAGCGGGCGGTGCAGTACATTCAGAGGGCCCATCTCGTGGGAAGAGGGGAAGCAAGGATCAATGAGCCAATAGGTTTGATCAGTGCTGATTTCTTTGAGTTGTTTGATTTTCCACTAATCTATGGCACCAAGGACAATGCATTTCCGTCGGGGAAGGGTGGTGTCCTTGTATCTCGTGCTTATGCAAAGAAGTATTTTGGAGATCAGGACCCAATCGGGGCCCTATTGCCTATTCAAATCAACGATGATATTCGCGACTTTGTAGTCGATGGTGTGTTCGAAGACATTCCCAAGGAGTCAAGCATCCGGTTCGACATCGCCTTATCGGATGAGGTCGGAAGGGACCTGTATTCAGATCGAGCATATACGGCGTGGTTCAATATCATTCCAGAGACCTATGTTCTGTTGAAGCCTGAGAACAATCTCGAGGCTGTCAATGCGAAAATGCAAGACGTTGTCCTGGGTCAGCTCGGTGATGCGGAATATGGAGAAGGAAAAATTGAACGGGATCAATACAACGTAGATCTTCAGCCGTTGACAGATATTCACTTAAATCCCGACATTCCGTTAGGGTACGCTCCTGTCGGAAATCCACAGTATGTGGCCATTTTGGGTATGATCGGACTGTTGGTAATTGTCATTGCATGTGTAAACTATGCTATGTTATCTGTCGGTCAGTCTTTGCGGAGGGCTAAAGAAGTGGGGGTAAGAAAGGTTCTGGGCGCATTTAATCGTAGTCTCAAGGCTCAGTACTTGTTGGAGGGCGTGCTTATTACACTTGTTTCCATGTTCGTAGCAGTCGTCTTAACCTATCTTTTGGTTCCGACTTTTAATTTGCTCACTGGGACCGACTTGGAACTTGGGTTTGAATGGTGGTATGTGCCAATATACCTGTTGGCGGCTATCCTGATTGGAACTATTTCAAGCCTTTATCCGGCGTTCGTGCATGCTAGATTTAAGCCGGTGGCTGTACTTCATGGTGGCGGCAACGCTGGTGAAAAAGTGAAGGCACGAAAAGGGATCATTGTGTTTCAGTTTATCATCACGGTTTTTCTCATCAGTACGTCATTGCTAATTCGTAAACAAGTAAACTACCTTCAGGAAAAGGACATCGGGGTGAAGTACGATGCTGTGGTTTCCGTCAATTTATTTCAGGCCCCCGATGCGCAGCGGATTACGGATATCACGGAAAGTGCGATGGCTAACGGAGAAATTCTGAAGAGCAAGCTGGCTAAGCATCCTAAAATAATCGAGATAGGGATGGGCAGTCACGTGTTTGGTAGCAATGGTTGGGCGCACTACGGATTCACCGACAAAGAAGGGAATTTCAAGCGGTTTCGGTTGCTGGTGGCAAATCCGGAATACCTTACGCTCTTTGGTATTCAAGCAACAGAAGGTCGTTTGTTTGAACCTGGAAATACGTTGGACGAACGTCAGGGCGTACTGCTGAATCCAGCAGCCGTAGCATTACTTGGTTTGGAAGAACCGGTGGGAGGGCAGCTACCAAGTGAAGAATTTGGGGATCATCAGATTCTGGGTGTCACAGCGCCTTTTCACTTCTCATCGTTGCATAGCGATGTGGAACCCTTGGTAATCGTACAGAATCCGATGCCTATACTTATGGGGATCTCGGACCTGGATATCAACGATTCCTTTGTTCCGAAGCTTGTATTTAGATACCAGGGAGCCAATTTGGTTGAAGCGACAGAAATCTTGCAGCGAGACTGGGAGGAAGCATTTCCAAACGAAGAGTGGAACTACGAATTCGTGGACGAACAAATAAAAGGACAATATGAGCAAGAGGCTCGAATGAACAAATTGATCACCGTGGCTACGATCTTATCTATTGTAATCGCCTCATTGGGGCTGCTTGGGTTGACGCTTTTGGTGGTGAATAGTAAAATCAAGGAAATTGGAATTCGTAAGGTGATGGGAGCATCACTGTTTTCCATCTTTAAGCTTCTTGCTAAGAGCTTTGCAATTCAAATTCTTATTGCCATTGTGGTTTCTATTCCCCTAACCCTATGGATGATGACCGGGTGGTTGGAGAATTTTGCTTACCGGACAACCATTGGTGCAAGTCTTTTTCTGAACAGCAGTTTAGCGGCCTTGGTGGTCGCAAGCTTAGTCATCGGCTATCACACCCTCCGGGCAGCACGTGTAAATCCGATCGAATCCTTGAAAGATGAATGAACTAAAAAAGGCCATCCTGGATGCTGGATGGCCTTAGTTCCCTGGGTGACAAATAAACCTTACCCTAAAAATGTAACAAGGGTTAATGATAGAACTAAGCCAGTAGCACAAACGGCTAGGCTTCGATTGATAAATCTTTTTTGTTTGCTGGATAGTGTTAAAAGTGCCATGTCTTTGTTGATTTTTTTACTAAGTAATAGAGAATCAAAGACGCGGGTCGCAATTATCGGTAAATGTCAATGTTGCTTAGATGACTTCATCAAAAAAGAAGATTAATCGTTTTCAGCTCTTTGAAATCACAACCATTTTTTCTTCTTGAAGTAAATCAACTTGCCAACGAATATTCCGATTAACAGCCAATAGAGCAATGATATGGCTGTTATCTCCGGTAGAAACAAGGTTAATTGGAGGAATAAGAAGGCTTTTGAGCCAAAGTCGAGTCGGTGTTTCTAATCGAAACTATGTGGTAACTTGATGGAATGAAGCGTTTCAAAACAGAGGCATGTGTTGAGACCATTGCGCAAGGCGTGCTTGCAGAGAAACGTGGGGCGGATCGAATTGAATTGTGTCGTGACCTGAGTAGAGAGGGATTGACACCTTCAAATGAAGCCATTTCGGAGGCGGCAGCACGTATTTCCATTCCCATACGCGTGATGATACGCCCGCATGATGAGGGATTCTACTATTCGGCTGAGGATGTTGCCCTGATGAAGGCCTCCATAGCTCACTGCAAACGAGCTAAGTTGGAAGGAGTGGTCTTTGGAGCGATGCAGAAAGAAAAGCAATGTCTGGACATGACCTTGATTGAGGAACTCACTCGCTATGCTTCGCCTTTAAAAGTGACCATTCACAAAGTAGTGGACAGCTGTGAAGACCCCTTGCAAGAACTGATCAGGCTACAAGAAATTCCCGGTATAGATGCGGTCCTGACCTCTGGAAAGTCAGCAACGGCGATGGAGGGGATTTCGCTACTAAAAGAAAT
>CAZQJU010000067.1:12215-19695 GCA_964593185.1 uncultured Roseivirgaceae bacterium | reverse complement strand
TGTAGAACAAATATACGGAGCGAAAATAAATATGTTCTACTTTTTAGTAAGTAATGCGAAATCATTTAAAATTCATAGCTTCAGAACTGAACCTTCAAAAACATGAAAAGCTTCGCAAAATCCCTTATGGCCTACTATGAAAACCTAAACCCTCCCGAAAATTTACCCGGAGATGTGGTCGTCATGAATCCTTATCAAAACAGGGAGACGTTCACTGTCGCTTCTCAGTTCTATCATAAATACTACGATGATCCCGAAGAGCGAACCATCTGTTTTGGGATCAATCCTGGTAGATTCGGAGCAGGTGTGACCGGTGTCCCGTTTACCGATCCAATCCGATTGGAAGAAGCTTGTGGCATCAACAATTCCTTTGACAAAAAGGCCGAACTTTCTTCTCGCTTCATTTACGACATGATACAAGCTTACGGAGGCCCAAAGAAATTCTACTCGAAATTTTACATCTCCGCCGTTTCACCACTAGGGTACATTCGGAATGGCATTAACCTGAACTATTACGATATCAAAGACTTTAAGGAGCTGTTTGAAAACTATGCAGTAGCTGAAATAAAAAAACAAATGCCCCTAGGAATTTCCAGGAATGTAGCCTTCAGCATTGGGAAAGGTCAAAACATTAAATACCTCCATTGGCTAAATGAACGGCATCAACTTTTTGACCGGATCATTCCACTCTCGCATCCCCGCTGGGTCATGCAGTATCGATTGAAAAGAAAGGATGAATTCATCTCAGAATACCTGACCGCATTTCATTCGATTTAGAGCACGTAAAACAATAATACTGACAAAAGTGAAACTTTAGTATCTTCGTTTCAGTATAATACTGACAATTGTGTAAAATATGGAGTCCCGCATGTATTCGATGATGGCTCAGATGAGCATGCCTGAGTTCCATACAATCACAAAACATTGACAACCACACATGAAGGATATCAAACTCGGAAACTTTGAAGAACTGGTGCTTCTACTGGTAGGGGTCTTGTACGATCAGGCCTACTCCGTAAACATTGTGCTAGAATACGAAAAGCAAACAGGCAAGAAAATCAATGTCAGTGCCATTCACACCGTGCTTTACCGACTCGAAGAAAAGGGGTTTCTAGAATCAAGGTTAAGTGAAGCCACTGCGGAAAGAGGAGGAAAACGAAAACGGTTGTTTTATCTAACTCCTTATGCAAGCAATGCACTCAACGAGTTGGCCTCGCTACGGGAACGTCTGCGATATAACATACCAAAACAAGCCCTGAACTGGGGGAAAGGATAATGGGGGCTAACAGACAATATCGCCCACCCAAATACGCCATTAAGTTCTTTCGATGGTATTGTAGACCTGATCGTGTCGAAGAATTAGAGGGAGACCTTGAGGAGTTCTTCGAGCTACGACTCAAAGGAGGATCATCCCTTTGGGCAGCCCAGCTTTTCTTCTGGTGGAATGTACTACGATGCTACAAATCCTACTCAAAAACAAAAACTCAAAATACGATGTCACAGATTCCGTTATTCAAATCCTATTTTAAGCTGGCTCTACGGCACAGTTGGAAAAACAAATGGTCAGTCCTGATCAATGTGCTTGGACTTGGTGCTGCTTTGAGCATGTGCATTTTTGTGTACTCAATCTACGCCTACAATTTGGAGTTTGATACGTTCTACAAAGACGTAGACAATGTCTATAGAGTCCACTCCATGACCCAAACCAATGGATTTCAAAAAAGAAATGAATTAAGTCCCGGTCCGTTCGACTATGTCCTTCGAAATGAAATAAGTGGCATTTCAGGCGTTGCTAGTGTTCGCAATGTCGGGGGAACCGTCAAGGTGAAAAATGACTATTTTGAAGAGGCTATCGGCGTTGTCTCCAGTGACTTTTTCACCATGTTCGAGACCCCTTTATGGTATGGCTCATATGTTGATTTTGAAAATCAGCCTGCTGTTTACTTGTCGAAAAAAGCGGCAAAGCGCTTTTTTGGAGATGAGGTAGCCCTCGGAGAAAAGCTCGACATCTACTTTGGCACGAACAAGGTTGAATTGTTAGTAGCAGGAGTGATCGAAAATGTTCCAACCAATGTAAGCTTCGATTTTCCACTTTTCATCAATGAAAAAACCTTACTGCAAGCAACAGCACGTGATAAAAACGACTGGAACAGCCACTACTACATGGCACACTACATTAAGGCGGACCCCACAAGCATCAGCGGCATCGTAGATCGGTTGGAGACCTACTTGCCTCAACAAAATGAAGCCCACAAGGAGATGAAGATCACCTCCCTTGAGCTTACGCCTTTTCTAAGTTCCATTCACAGCCAGAGTGCAGGATATCGGTCCAGTCTCAATCAACGAATTGGTCCTGAGCCCCTGATCATTTTTACGGTTTTGGCCGCCATGATTTTCTTGGTAGCCTGTTTTAATCTCGCCAATTCATCCATGGCAATGATTTCGAACCGTCTGAAGGAGATTGGGATCAGGAAAACACTAGGCTCCGAAAATCACAAGATCCTTATTCAATTCCTGATGGAGATGGGAGTCGTTTGTACGCTCGCGCTAATCATCGGCTTGGCCATGGTGAACAGTGTATCGAGCGCCGTACTTGGTTTATTCGGTGCGTCGTTCCCAATTCAAAATGTGCACCTGGATGGTATCGTTGCCTTCCTGCTGCTGTTTCTGGCAGTCACCACACTAATCGCCGGACTTATGCCCGCATTGTATGCCTGGAAATTTCAGCCGATCGCTATCATGCGAAAATCGGTGAAGCTTAGAGGGGTAAATTGGATCAATAAGATCCTGACGGTGGCTCAATACGCTTTTTCGATATCAGTGTTGACCGCAGCCATCAGCTTTTCAAACAACGTGGATTTCTTAAAAGACTTGGATCCCGGCTACGCCGACGAACTCGTGTATGTCTTAAAGTTTAGCGATCAATCGAACTACGAACCGATTAAAGAACAAGTGGATCAAATCGCGGGAGTGACCACCTCAGGCGCAGACAATCACATTCAATTGGTTTGGATGTCGGGACAGAATAAACTTTTGGAAATTGATACCTCTGCCTTTCAGCTACGAATTTTCGCAGTGGATGATAGCTACCTTGATTTTATGGAGATCCCCATAACGCTGGGTCGATCTTTTCTACAAAATAGTGAAGCGGAGGAAGGGAAATCGATGATTGTCAGTCAGCAGTTTGTGGATGACTATTTCGCTGGTCTAGACCCCATTGGGAAAATAGTAAAAGTGGATGGAAAAGACCGAACCATTGTAGGGGTCACACCAAACTTCATTCAAGATGTGTATCAAGACGCAGAAGATCAACCTTTGGCTTTTTTACCAAACGACAAAAACAGCTATCGATACCTTGTGGCAAAATTTGAAAATGGAGACAAATCGGAAATTGAGCGCCAAATCAAGGAGATTTGGAGTGATCAGGTAGATATGCCTTTTAATGGGAATTGGCAAAAAGACTTAGCGTTGGGAACTGCAGCAAAAGACTCTGAAAATCTCAAGTTGATTTTTTTCTGGATGGCCGTCCTAGGTTGCTTACTGAGTATTGCCGGGATCTTCTCCCTCTCCAAACTCAATATCGCCAAGCGAATTAAGGAGATCAGCATCAGAAAAGTACTGGGCTCTACCATAAGGCAGCTTCTTCTCACGATCAATAGATCTTTCATTATCACCTTGTCCATTTCCGTTGCAACAGGATCCGTTTTCGGCTTCTTGATTTCTCATCAGACCTTGGCCATGGTCTACCGTTACTATGAATCGGCGTCACCGGTGATCAGTGCAATGACGGGTTTGTTTATCGGTGCCATGGCATTGCTGATCATCATTTTGTCGATTTTAGCGCCTGCCAGAGCAAATCCTGCCATTGGTTTGAGGCAGGAATAGGGCCATTGTCAAATTTTCATTGCTAGTTAAGATTGTGAAACAACTATCATCTTAGTGTATTTTTACAAAATTTTTTAAGTAGATTTACACTATTAAATAAAGATGGCAAAATACTCTTCGACATCCACTGATGATCCACTGACAGTTTCTGAGCCTACTGTGGCGTATCAAAGTGCTAATTTTTTTGAATTGGCCAATAGAGGTGTTTCAAAAAAGTATATACAAAATGTACTTAACATCACTAAGCTTACCGTAGCTGATATCATTGAAATTTTACCTATTTCTATAGATACCTACAAGCGGAAAAGTGCATTCAATCCACAGGTGACCGAAAAGGTTTTAGAGATTGAAGAAGTGTATCAAAAAGGGCTGGATACTTTCGGAGAAGGATTCTATCAATGGATGGATACACCCAATGTAGCACTAGGCAATATCAAACCAAAAGTGCTCCTCAAAAATAGCTTTGGGATCAGGCGGCTATTGAATCAGATAGGGAGGATTGAGCACGGCATTCTTGCCTAATGATTGTTTATCGTATTGTCAGAAACATCTATTCTGATGATCTTTCCGGAACAGGATCTGCATTATACGGTGGTAGATGGAATCCGAAAGGCACTAGTTTTTTGTACACTTCAGGGAGCATTTCCCTAGCTTACCTTGAATACCTTGCTCACAACATTCATATCCTGAATACCAAACCTGTTGCCTTGGTAAAAATCGAGGTGCCGTATGATTCTCCGACTTCCGTAGTTACGGTGAAAGACCTTCCAAAAGATTGGGATGAGAAGACGTATTCCCCACAATCAACCCAACAAATTGGACTGAGTTTTCTAGAAAAGAAGAAATACCATGTCTTAAAAGTGCCCTCGGCAATTGTCCTTGATGAATGTAACTACTTGTTAAATCCTTTACATCCGAATCATGGCAATGTAAGGGTGATTGATAAAGTCGACCCATTTGTGATGGATGCGAGGTTTGGGAGGTGATTTGCTTTATCACTGTCATGCCGTGCTTGACACGGCATCTTCGTTCAAGAGTTATAATGAAATCTAAAAGCTCTTATTAATTGGTAGATGTAAAACCCTGAGAATATTCTTTGAATGAAAGAAATCATGTATGCAATTCTTGAGCTTCAATTTTCAATCTTTCCATTAAGTCTAATTTAACAAAAAACCCTCCCCGAATACTCGGAGAGGGTTAATACTATATTGCCAGGGTAGAACCGGGTCGAATAGCCAGTAGCTTACAAGCCGAATGCTATTTCTTGTCCTCTTCTACCTCCTCAAATTCTACGTCAGAGACGTCGCCATCCGCACTTCCAGCCGCATCTCCGCCAGCCGCACCTGCATCTGGTCCAGCTTGCGCACCTCCAGCTTCTTGCTGCGCAGCATACATCTCCTGTGAAGCCGCCTGCCATGCATTATTCAATGCTTCCATGGCTGTATCAATCTCAGCTAGGTCTTGCTTTCCGTGTGCCTCTTTCAACTTCGTCAGTGCTCCATCAATGGCTGTCTTGTTTCCTTCTGAAAGCTTGTCGCCAAATTCCTTCAACTGCTTTTCCGTTTGGAAAATCAACGAATCCGCTTGATTGATCTTCTCTGCTCTTTCCTTCACTTCTTTGTCCGCTTCAGCGTTGGCCTCTGCTTCCTGCTTCATCTTGTTGATTTCCTCATCGGTCAATCCGGAAGAAGCCTCGATTCGGATTTTCTGCTCTTTACCTGTTCCTTTATCCTTCGCAGAAACATTCAGAATACCATTTGCATCAATGTCGAAAATTACTTCAACCTGAGGCACTCCTCTCGGTGCTGGTGGAATACCATCCAAGTGGAATTTACCAAGTGACTTATTGTCTTTTGCCATGGGTCTCTCTCCTTGCAGTACATGGATCTCAACCGAAGGCTGATTGTCTGCTGCTGTCGAGAATGTTTCAGACTTCTTTGTAGGAATCGTCGTATTCGCATCAATTAGCTTTGTGAACACACCTCCTAAGGTCTCAATACCCAAAGAAAGTGGCGTTACATCCAAAAGAAGTACGTCTTTAACCTCACCGGTCAATACGCCTCCCTGAATAGCAGCTCCAATCGCTACAACCTCATCAGGATTCACACCTTTGGAAGGTTTCTTGCCAAAGAACTTTTCTACTTCTTCCTGAATTTTAGGAATTCGGGTAGAACCTCCCACCAAGATCACTTCATCAATTTCACTTGTAGACAGTCCGGCATCCTTCAGTGCAGTTTTCACGGGATCCATAGATCTCCTCACCAGGTCATCTGCAAGTTGCTCGAACTTTGCACGTGTCAGTTTTCTAACCAAGTGCTTTGGAACACCGTCTACCGGCATGATGTACGGCAGGTTGATCTCTGTTTCAGAAGAGCTGGAAAGCTCAATCTTCGCTTTTTCTGCTGCCTCCTTCAATCGTTGCAGCGCCATTGGATCTTTTCTAAGATCAATGTTTTCATCGCTCAAGAACTCTTCTGCCAACCAGTTGATGATCACGCCATCAAAGTCATCACCACCCAGGTGTACGTCACCGTTAGTTGATTTCACTTCAAAGACACCATCTCCCAATTCGAGGATGGAGATATCGAAGGTACCTCCCCCTAAATCGTAGACTGCGATCTTCATGTCTTGATCCTTCTTATCCAGTCCGTACGCCAAAGCAGCCGCAGTAGGCTCGTTGATGATTCTCTTCACTTCCAACCCTGCGATCTGACCCGCTTCTTTTGTTGCTTGACGTTCTGCATCGTTAAAGTATGCTGGGACCGTCACAACTGCTTCTTTCACTTCCTGTCCAAGGAAATCCTCCGCGGTAGATTTCATTTTCTGCAAGATCATCGCAGATAATTCTTGCGGTGTATAATTTCGATCGCCAATCTTCACTCTCACAGTGTCATTGCTTCCTGACTCAAGGCTGTAAGAAACGTTTTTCATTTCCGCTTTCACTTCGGAAAATTTCTTACCCATGAACCTTTTTACGGAGCTGATCGTGTTGTGAGGATTGGTAATGGCCTGGCGTTTCGCAGCATCTCCTACTTTACGCTCACCCTTTCCATCATCTAAGAATGCGACAATGGAAGGAGTCGTTCTTCTCCCTTCACTATTTTGGATCACTACCGGCTCATTCCCTTCCATTACAGAAACGCATGAGTTGGTAGTTCCTAAGTCAATTCCGATAATCTTTCCCATTTCTTTATATTCTGTTAGTCGTTAATTCAAATCTGCTTTTTGAATATCAATGGATGTGCCAAAGAAAAAATCGTGACACAATGTCATATCAATCTTGAAAAGTGTGCGTGGATGTATTTGGTTTTGGCAGCAAAATGGCCAAATCGATTATTGGTCCTTGTCTTCGTGGCGTTGTTTGATGCCTCTTACGATAACTAGCAAGACAAAGACCACCAAGATGCCAATAATCAGTGCGTTTTTCGCTTCTCCGTGTGTGACACCTGTCTCGCCTGAATCAATCACCTGATAGATGATAAATCCGATCATGATATAGAGTACAAAACGAAACGGCTTTCTCATGAAGTCAAATGTAAGCGAGAACTGATCCTTTCGCTAATTTTGCGCTCAATTCAGGATTATGACATTAGAA
>CAZQJU010000067.1:0-12115 GCA_964593185.1 uncultured Roseivirgaceae bacterium | reverse complement strand
CGAGAACTGATCCTTTCGCTAATTTTGCGCTCAATTCAGGATTATGACATTAGAACAGGAAATAGAACGCAGACGCACGTTTGGCATCATCGCTCACCCTGATGCGGGGAAAACAACGCTTACGGAAAAGTTACTACTCTTTGGAGGTGCCATTCAGACTGCGGGAGCTGTGAAATCCAATAAGATTGACATGGGCACGCGTTCGGACTGGATGGATATTGAAAAACAGCGTGGGATCTCCGTAGCAACCTCGGTGATGGGTTTTGAATACAAAGACCTCAAAATCAATATTCTAGATACGCCGGGACACAAAGATTTTGCCGAAGATACCTACCGTACCTTGACCGCTGTGGACAGTGTGATTATGGTCATTGACTGTGTCAAAGGCGTGGAGGAACAGACTGAGAAGTTGATGGAGGTATGCCGAATGCGGAACACCCCGGTAATCTGCTTCATCAACAAACTGGATCGCGAGGGCAGAGATGCCTTCGAACTTTTGGATGAGATCGAAGAAAAATTAGACATCAAAGTTCGACCCATGAGCTGGCCCATCGGTATGGGTAAAACGCTCAGAGGCGTTTACAACATCTATGAAAATAACCTTAACCTGTACGAGCCAAACAAGCAGAAACGTGTAGACGATGTTATTGAGATCAAAGGGGTAGAAGACACCCAGCTTGAGCAGCATTTACCTGACTCGCTAGTCACTGAATTACGGGAAGAAATCGAACTTGTCAATGGTGTCTATGATCCTTTTGATTCGGAGACGTACCTTAATGGGGAGGTCGCACCTGTGTTTTTTGGAAGTGCAGTAAACAACTTTGGTGTACGTGAGCTGTTGGATTGCTTTACGCAAATCGCCCCGGCTCCTAAGTCCAGGGAAACAGAAGAAAGAATCATCGAACCAGAAGAGAAAAAATTCTCCGGTTTCATATTTAAGATTCATGCCAATATGGACCCAAAGCACCGCAATAGGATTGCGTTCGTTCGGGTCTGTTCAGGAAAGTTTGCACGAGGTAGCAATTACTACCACGTAAGGCAAGATAAGCAGCTTCGCTTTTCGAATGCTACCGCCTTCATGGCACAGCAAAAGGAAACCGTGGAAGAAGCATTTCCGGGCGACATCGTAGGGTTGTACGATACCGGAAATCTTAAAATCGGGGATACGCTAAGCGAAGGAGAAAAAGGACTGTATAAAGGTATTCCATCCTTTTCTCCGGAGATGTTTCGTGAAGTCATCAACATGGATGCCATGAAATCCAAGCAGTTGGACAAAGGGCTCAGTCAACTAATGGACGAAGGGCTTGCCCAACTCTTTACGTTTGAGCTGGGTTCCAGGAAAGTAGTGGGAACAGTTGGTGTACTACAGTTCGAAGTTTTGCAGCATCGACTCCTTAACGAGTACAGTGCCAATGCGAAGTTCGAACCCGTAAACATCTTCAAAGCTTGCTGGATCAGTGCAGAAGATTCAAGCAAGCTTGATGCCTTCATTAAGGACAAGCAACGACACATTGCGAGAGACAAAGAAGGCAAACTTGTATTTATGGCAGAGTCCAAGGCCTGGCTACAGATGGTACAAGACAACTTTCCTGACATTCAATTTCACTTCATAAGCGAATTTTAATACCAGAATCGTGTAGCCCTTCATTTGGTAGGGATTGCCCGTCTTTCATCCTGGCTTCTACTAATTTTGCCGATCATGAATCCACGTGTCATCTACGAAGACAATCATTTGCTAATCGTTGAGAAACCCTCCGGATGGTTGGTTCAAGCGGATGAAACCGGTGATGAAACATTGACCGACTGGGGAATAGCATACATTCGAAAGAAATACAACAAGCCGGGGAATGTCTTCTGTCAGCCTTGTCACCGACTAGATCGACCTGTAAGTGGGTTGATCACCTTCGCCAGAACCTCGAAGGCTCTGGAACGAATGAATAAGCTTTTCCGTGATCAGGAAGTAACCAAGACCTACTTAGCCATTGTAGATGGAGCTCCAAGATTTGCAGAAAATGATTTGGTCCACTGGCTTGATAAGGACACCAAAAAGAATCGGGCTAAAGCCTTTGATCAGCCCAAGGGCAAAGCGAAGAGAGCCGCATTATCCTATCGAATGATCGCCTCCCACGGAAAGGTATCACTCTTGGAGATTAAGCCCCGTACCGGAAGACCGCATCAGATCCGTGTACAGATGAAAGCGAATGAAACCCCCATCAAAGGAGATTTGAAGTACGGCTTCCCGAAAGCAAATAAAGATAAAAGCATAAGTTTGCACGCGTTCAAGCTGGAGTTCGTACATCCCGTCAAAAAAGAACCGCTAAAAGTAATTTCGAAACCCAAATGGCCTGAGTTCGAGGCATTCGTTTATGAGCTGGATTGATACACTGAAAGAAAGATGGGGAGTGAGAAGCGTATTCCAGGTCATCATTATCCTGATTGTATTTGCCTGCACGGGCATGACCTCTTTATATGTAAAGGAAGCCCTCTACTGGATCGCGGGAATCACGCCCGAAACAACAGGCTGGATTAGAATTACCTATCGAATATTTGCCACCTTCATCGCTTATCAGTTTTTGCTCTTGGGGTATGGCTGGATCTTTGGTCAGTTCCGCTTTTTCTGGAACATGGAAAAAAAGATATTGAGTCGTTTTGGGATTAAAATAGATGCTGCAAAAGAAGGAGGCGATAGCGAAGCTCAATGAGCTAGGTAGCTCCGAAACTCCATTCTCATTTTACTGCGACTGGCTTGGTGAGCATTGGTTTGTACAGGAGGAAGCAGATACCGATCCAAACGCTTTTCAGCTAAAAATTGGACACCAACACCCTGAACCTATTTCCGTCGATGTGGATTTCGAGAAATTTCCGATCGATTTTCCCACATTTACCAACGCCTTCGATAAAGTGGTCAGCCAGATAAATGTTGGAAACTCCTTTTTGACCAACCTCACTTTTCAGACACCCATTCGAACCAACCTTTCCCTTCAAGAGATCTTTCAAAATTCTTCGGCTAAATACAAATTACTGGTCCCAAATCAGTTTGTCGTTTTCTCCCCAGAAACCTTTGTTCAAATAAAAGATCAGACAATCTATTCTTTTCCCATGAAAGGAACGATAGATGCAAAAATGCACCAAGCAGCCGAGCTCATTCTTGGTGACCCCAAGGAACTTGCGGAGCATGTGACCATTGTAGATTTGATCAGAAATGATCTGAGTCAAGTGGCGGAAGAAGTACAGGTGAAACGGTTTAGATACCTGGAAAAAATTGAAACGAACGACAAAAAATTATTGCAGGTCAGCTCAGAGATCAATGGACAGCTCCCCAGTACCTGGAAATCACAACTCGGCACAATTTTGTCTCTCCTCCTCCCCGCTGGTTCTATTTCAGGTGCTCCCAAACCAGAAACCATTCGAATCATTCAAACACACGAAACGTACGAGAGGGGTTACTACACAGGTATTTGCGGGAACTTCGATGGCGCTTCTCTGGACTCGGGTGTCATGATTCGCTTTATAAAGCAGAAGGGTGAACAGTTTTTTTATTGCAGCGGTGGGGGGATTACCTCCTTTAGTCAATCGGTAAAAGAATACCAGGAAATGCTCGACAAAATTTACTTGCCCCTGTAAGCGTGTTCCCGTTGCATTTTTTGTATTCCAGACCTTCGAAAGCGTTCACGAATTGAAAAACTTCAAATTTCGGTCCCGTTTAAAAATAGTTTGTTTTTGACTTCATCCGACTATTCTTTTGTGCCTCCCTAAGATGTTGAGCGTATGAATGGACATGAAATTTTTTCCGAAGTAAAGTCGCAGTTAAACAAGCCATATGATGACCTGGAATTTCTGTTGAAGGCGCTGCAAAATGTCCTCATTGCCAATGGCGAAAAGGGAATTGCAAAAGACATCCCTTGGATCAGTGAAAAAGAAATATCCATTGAGGACATTACGCCAAAGCACGTGCAGCTCTACTCGCTGATCTTCCAACTTGTGAACATGGTAGAAATCAACGGTGCAGTGCAACACAGAAGAGCTAAAGAAGACGAGTCGCTCCAATCCATCAATGGTCTTTGGGCCAGCAATTTCTCCGAACTTCTAAAAGAAGGTTTTTCTGTGGAAGACATTCAGGAAGCACTTCATGAAGTCTCCATCGAACCTGTGCTCACAGCCCATCCCACTGAAGCCAAACGAGCAACGGTTCTGGAACATTACAGAGAGCTCTACCTATTACTAGTAAAAAAAGAAAACAGCATGTATTCTGGAAATGAGGTCCAGAACATTGAACACAATATTGAGCAGAGTTTATATCGACTTTGGAAAACAGGAGAGATCTATCTGGAAAAGCCCAATGTACAGGACGAGCTACGAAACATCCTCCACTACCTCGTGAATGTTTTCCCTGAAGTGATTGCCATTCTTGATCGCAGGATGCTGCAAGCAGCAAACTATGTGGGCATGAATGGAGAAGAAATCTGCGCTAAGCATCACTTTCCAAGGCTTACCTTCGGAGATTGGGTCGGTGGCGATCGAGATGGACATCCGCTAGTAACAGCCGACGTCACGAAAGAGACCTTGCTCCAACTTCGGCTCAATGCCTTCGTCGTTATTCGAAGAAAGCTCATCATGCTGGTTCAACGGATTAGCTTTAGCCACGAGTTTGACGAAGCGATCCCGGCACTGCAAGAGCGGATTAAGGAAATGGTGAAAGAGCTTGGCCCAAAGGGTGAAGAGGCTTGGAATCGTAATAAGGGAGAGGTTTTTCGTCAACTGGTTAATCTTATGCTCTATAAACTACCTGTTGAGACAGCACGAGGTCACGCAACCAGGTTGACAGAGCAGCAAGGTGCGTATGTACATTCGCTTCAGCTTAAGGAAGACTTGCAATTGTTGCAGCAGGCGCTGATTGCCTATGGAGGAAAATCTGTAGCCTACGACGATGTGACAACCGTGATCAGAGTTGTAGATGCCTTTGGATTTCATTTAGCCGCACTTGACATTCGTCAAAACAGTTCATTTCATGACAAAGCTGTGACGCAGTTGCTGGAAGCCTCGAAGGCAGAAAAAACCAATTTTGCCGAGTGGACTGAAGAGGAGCGTGTTGCATTTCTAAACAAGGAGTTGAGCTCGGCAAGGCCATTTACCCACCCGTCAGCGGAGCTTGGACCGGAAGCCCAGACCGTCATGGAATGTTATAGAGCGGTAGCTGCTCACACAGAGAAGTATGGTACCAATTGCATTGGCTCTTTTATTGTCAGCATGACCCGTACGTTATCTGATCTATTGGTGGTCTATCTATTGGCAAGAGAAGCTGGATTGACCATTATGACTGAGGAAGGGATGGTATCAAAGATTCCAGTCGTTCCGTTGTTGGAGACCATTGAAGATCTGGAAAATGGCACTGTGATTATGGAGCAATTTCTGGATCATCCTACCACAAAACGGACACTGGCCTACTTATCGAAGCAGCTTCATTGGAGTCAGCCCATTCAGCAAATAATGGTTGGTTACAGTGACAGCAACAAGGACGGAGGCATCATGGCCAGTCAGTGGAATCTCTACAAAGCGCAATACAAGTTGGTCGAGGTTGGGGATCGATTTAACGTACGGATTCGTTTCTTCCATGGCAAGGGCGGCTCTATTAGCCGAGGTGCCGGTCCTACACACTACTTTATCAAAGGAATGCCTTTCGGTGCGCCAGGATCTGATTTGCGCCTTACGGAGCAGGGGGAAACGATTGCTCAGAAGTATGCGAATCGCGTGAATGCAGCCTACAACCTAGAGCTACTCGCTGCGAACACGTTGAGTAAGTACCTCAAAGACAGCAAAGCTAGCCGAGCCTATCATCCACTTGCCGACACCTTAGAATGGTTAGCAAATACGGCAAAGAAATTTTACGAATCCATGATGCAAACGGAAGGGTTTATTACGTTCTTCCGACAAGCGACGCCCATCGATGCAATTGAAGTGAGTAAGATAGGTTCCCGTCCAGCAAAAAGAACGGGGATGAATACTGTTGATGACTTGCGTGCCATCCCCTGGGTCTTCTCTTGGAGTCAGGCGCGTGTACACATGACTAGCTGGTATGGTGTAGGAAGTGCACTGAACCAATTGGAAAAAGAGAAACCCGCGGAGTACAGTGAGCTTCGAGAAGCGCTTAAAACTGATACCTTTATCCGATACGTTTTTACCAACATTGATACGAGTCTAGCAGCAACGGATGAGGGTATTTTTAGCATGTATTTGGATTTAGTTCAGGATGAAGCTGTAAAAGAGCGGTTTGGCTCCTTATTTAGCAATGAGCTAAATCTTACGCGACAGCATTTGGAGCATTTGATCGACAAGCCGATTCAAGAACGAAGAAAAAACCACTACTTCTCGAACCTCTTGAGAGCGTCACTCATGAAGCCTTTACATGAAAAACAAGTTTCGCTTTTGAAGACGTGGCGAGGAATGAAGGCAGAGGGGGATGTGGATACGGAAAAAATCCAGGTAGAGTTACTACTGACCATCAATGCCCTTTCTGGTGCGATGCGGAATACAGGCTAGAGCTGCCTAGAATCTACTGCATTGGATCAAATCAGCGATGTCGCCTAAACAGCACTTTAAGAAATTCTTTTACCTCGTCGGACTGCATGTCCCATTCGTTGTGCTTGGCATAGCTCTGAACCAGGAATTCTACGGACTCGTCAAAGGTCTCAAAGTCTTCTAACTCACCCAACGCTTTCTCAAACTGGTCTTTGTCATTCTTGAAAAGCTCCTTGACGAACATATATCGGTGATTAAGTGAGATCATCTCTAAAATGCTATCTCCCTTTTTCGCTTCGTGATGTTCAACTACTGTTTCTTCATCGGTTTCAAATTGCTGATTGATTGTTTCTTGCGGAAAGTCATCCTCCTTCTCCTCTTCGTCTAGCAGCACAGGAGGATCTAATGGCTTGGCTTGCGCTTCCTCTTCGATGGCTTCCTTTGGGTCTTCCTCCGTTTCGATTTCTTCAGGTTGCTCAATTTTCTCCGCCTCAGCTTCAATAGTCGTTGGTTCGTCTTGGGTCGCAGGAGCTTCCTCCTCGGTAGCCGGAGTGGCGCTTTGGTGGAAGCCATAGGCGTCCTCCGTTATTTCCTCATCCTCCATGGCTTTATCGTCATTGCTTATGACGATGTCATTATCTTCTTTATGATACTCTCGAATCCTCCTCGGCCTGCGTTTTCGAGGTGCATTTACCAAATCTTCTTCTCCTTGCACAAACAGGTCTTCCTCATCAAAATCCTCAATATCCGGATCCTCTGAATACACTTTTTCCAAGCTTATTTCCAGCAACGGAGACAAATGTTCGCACAATTCGAGAACCGCCTCAGAAGTGTCAAACTCCTCAAATTCATCGGGTAATTCATCAATCACATCATCGATGGAAAGGCCCTTCATGTCTTTTAGAAAATCATGAATTTCTTTTTTGTAGATCTTCAAATATTTGATTGTTCCCTCGATCGCCTTATCTCCAATTTGCTCCACACCTCTGCTGTCCAAATCGATCTCTACATACGCCTGAGGCATAGCCGCTAAGTAGATCGCATCCTTAACAGCATGATTGAGCAAGGTTTCAAATTTGGGCTGATTGATTTCTATGTGTTGAGAAAGGACGTTCATGAACTGAATCATGGCTTGCCGAACTTCTTCGTCTTTGTAATTGAAGAATGGACTTTCCAGTTTTTTGGTCTCCTCTTGCCAATACCTGAACAGGAGCTTGATGACAAAAAAGTTTACTTGCTTGGATGGAGTTATTTCCAAAATCTCTTTGCCGGTAATGACTTTTTTGTTGCCTACAAAAAACCCTGCAGAAACCCTCCGTGCAAATTTCTCACAGTAGCTGTCAATAAAGTCTTCGTTTAGTTTTCTTTGCATGTTTGAATCGTGGAAGATGCCAGAAATAACAATAGCTAATCTTCAAAGTAAAACTATTCACAGCGAGAATAAAAGTGAAAGATTGCTGGATGTAATCCTCCGCAAAACGGACTGGATGCATGCGTGCGGTGGAAAGGGCAGATGCACCACCTGCAAAGCAAGAATTATTGACGGCTTGGATTCCCTCGCCCCAAGAAACGAACACGAAGAACGATTTTTTAGATTGAATAAATTGCGGGAAGACGAGCGACTTGTCTGTCAAGTGATATGCGACACAGATCTTGTCATTGAAGTCCCGAAAGAAACACAACTTCCTCATCTAACCTATCAATAAAGTGTTTGTAGAACCACATATCGGAAAAGAAAATCTTCAGCGAGGAGGATGGATTGAGGTTGTTTGCGGGTCGATGTTTTCAGGCAAAACAGAGGAGCTCATCAGAAGACTTAACAGGGCGCTCCTGGCCCATCAGAAGGTGGAAATCTTTAAACCAATTTTGGATCAGCGGTACGACAAAACAAAAATAGTATCCCATAAAGACACCTCCATTCAGTCCACCCCTGTGAATTTTGCTAACGATATCTTGTTACGGGTAAAGGACTGCGAAGTAGTTGGGATTGATGAGGCACAATTTTTTGACGAAGAAATTGTTAATGTCGCAGACAAGCTGGCCAACGATGGTAAAAGAGTGATCATCGCAGGGCTTGACATGGATTTTAAAGGGGAGCCATTTAAACCCATGGATGCATTGATGTCTGTTGCAGAGTATATTACGAAAGTACATGCAGTTTGCATGAAGTGTGGAAATGTGGCCTCTTACTCGCATCGACGTACTAAATCGAAGCAAACCATAGTTTTAGGAGAAAAGGATGTTTATGAAGCACTTTGCAGGTCTTGCTTTAATGAAGCGGTGGGTAGGAATTAGTCTGGTTTACCTTAGTCTGAGCGGGTTTTGCCAGGACCTAGCTATTGGTACATGGCGAACGCACTTTAGCTACCGTCAAGCGAAAATCTTAGAGACCACGGACACAAAACTTTTTTGTGCGGTTAATCATGGGCTTTTCTCCTATTCCATCACAGATCAGTCCATTCGTAAGCTTTCCAAAATTGACGGGCTTTCAGGAGCAGGAATCTCGGCACTGCACTACGTTGAGAACAACCAGATCCTCATTATCGGATATGAATCGGGATTGATTGACCTCATTTATAAGGACCGCATTGAAACAATCCGCGATGTTGCAGACTCCAATCTTGAAGGCCAAAAAGCGATCAACGCTGCCACCTCTAACGATGGCCTTGCCTACTTAGGTTCCGAGGTGGGGGTTATAGTCATCAACCTATCTGACGGTCGGATCATTGAGAATTACATCAATATTGGGCCTGGAGGCAATAAGGTATCCGTGAATGAAATCAAAGTCCTCTCCGGCAGCCTATTCGTATCAACGTCGTCAGGTGTCCAATCTGGGATGCTCAACGCTAATTTATTGGACTTCAACAATTGGACGTTCTATGAAGGCACCGATGATTTTAATCAACTGACAAGTACTGACGAAGCGCTTTTTGCCTTACAAGCAGGAGAACTACGCCAATTCGACGGAGCGGGTTGGGAAATCAGCAGTTTTACAGTCCCTGTCGGCACCCAGGCTATCCGAAGTATTAACAATGTTTTGCACGCGTTTACAAGCAGCACGATTTTTATGCTGGATGGAGGACTGTTTGAGTTGGCGCTGGCGAGCAATGCAGAAGAGATTAATGATATTGTGTTTTTTAACGACCAGTTTTTTATCGCAGATGAGCGAGAAGGACTGTTAGATGAATCCGGTGTTTCCTTGTCTCCTCAAGGACCCATAGAAGATACGTTCTCGAATCTAAGAGTCCTACAGAATGTACTTTATGGGTTTCATGCTCCATCTCCCTTTTCCTACAATGGTACCGATCAAGAAACGGGTTTTTCTGTTTTTGCTGACGGTACGTGGAACGAACGAAGCATTGAGGGCTTTACCAATGTTTCAGATGTGGCGTTCTTCAATGGAAACTTCTACTTTTCGTCCATAGGGGACGGATTATACGATGAGTTAAGCAACACGATTTCCAAAACCCTATTTGCTACTCAAGAGGACACACTTATTACTGCCTTAGCAAGTGGTAGCAACCTTTGGGCTTCTTCCTTCGGTACTTCAAACCCCATTCATCTCCTTGACGACGAGAATACCTGGCGTTCATTTAGCCAAACGTTACTGACGGATGATGCCTTTCTGACGATTCATCTTTCAAGTCAAGGGCTGGGATGGTTGGGCAACTCATTCGGGTCCATCACCGTGTTGGCTCCTGATGACGAAGAGGTGGAGATTATAAACACATCAGACGGTTTGCCTGCTAATGTTACGGACATCGACATCAGCGTGGAGGACAATGCCTGGGTAGCCACGAGAAGCGGACCTGCTTTCTTTCCATCGGCTTCCGGAGTTCTCTTTTCGTCTGATGCACTCCGACCCACTTTTGATAATAGGCCGTTGTTTGAGGATCAGCAAATCAATGCGATACAAGCCGACGGAGGCAATCGGGTATGGTTTGGGACCAACCAGGGACTTTGGGTGTTCGACGAAAATACTTCCCAACAAATCGCCCTTTTTAATGAAAGAAACAGTCCCCTTCCATCGAATGTGGTGCTTGACCTGGTTTACAATGGCATTGACGGAGAGGTTTTTATCCTAACTGACAAGGGGATGGTTTCCTATCGCAGCGCTTCCTCAATCGGTAGCCGCCAGCATCGAAATGTGAACGTGTTTCCCAACCCGGTACGACCAAACTACACAGGGTCTGTTGGAATCAGTGGCTTGGCACGAAATGTCAGCGTCAAAATCACGGACATCAATGGAAACTTGGTTCAAGAAGTTAATGCTAACGGCGGTACAGCTTCCTGGAATCTGTTAGATCAAAATGGGGGCAGAGTTGTAACCGGGACTTATTTCTTTTTTAGTTCTTCCTCGGACGGGGAAGAAACATTTGTGGGTAAAGTGGCCGTCATACGATGATCATCAAGTCGAAAGGGATCGTCCTGAGCTATATCAAGTATGGAGATACCTCGATTATCGCAAGAATATTTACAGAAACCCATGGATACGGTTCCTTCATCGTGAATTCGGTAAGAAGCCAACGGTCGAAAAAAAGCATCGGTCATTTCCAACCGTTTTCGATCCTCGACTTAGTACTCTACTTCAAAGATGCCCGAGAACTTCAGCGAATCAGTGAGTTTAAAAATCAGATTCCGCTTCACTCGCTACATTCGGACTTCACCAAAAGCGCCATTACCCTTTTTCTCACAGAAGTCTTTTCCAAGCTACTCCAACAGGAGCAGTCACCTAACCAAAGCCTATATGCTTTTACGGAGGCTTCCATTTGCACGCTTGATACTCTGGAGTCCGGACTTAGCAATTTTCATATTCAGTTCCTGCTTAAGTTGGCTCCCTATCTTGGTTTTGAGATTGAATCTGCAGAGAATATGTTCAGCTCCATGGACAAGTTGGTGCCTAATACCGATGGACACGAACTTCTTCAAAAATTACTCAGTGATCCTTATGGCGCTGTGTACAACCTAAACAAAGAAATTCGATACCAAATGATCGAATCCATCTTACATTTTTATCAACACCATGCACAAATCTCCTGGCCAAAATCCCTCCAAGTTCTAAGGAGTGTATTGAATTAAATTCTATTAAATTGTATAGGAAATTAACCAAGCTGTAAAAATGCCAGAAATACTCTATGACGAGGTTCCTTCCTTAGATCTCAATGATTTTGTCAACGGATCGGAAGAACAGAAACAAGCATTTGTAAGCGACCTCGGGGCGGCTTACACCAATATTGGATTTGTGTCCATTAAGAACCACGGACTTTCGGATGAGCTGACTACCAAACTTTACGATTCGATTGCGCATTTTTTTAAGTTACCCGATGACGTTAAGCAAAAATATGAACGTCCTGAATTAGCGGGGCAGCGAGGCTACATCAGCAAAGGAAAAGAAAAAGCGAAGGGAAGAAATACGGGTGATCTGAAGGAGTTCTATCACGTTGGACAGCCTGAGGAAAACAAACGTCCCGATTATCCGAACAACATCTGGCCAGAAGAAATAGCAGATTTTCAAAAGTACACCTCTGTAGCGTTCAACACACTGCTCAAAGCGGGCATACAGATGTTGAGAGCAATTGCCATTTACCTTGATCTACCT
>CAZQJU010000066.1:0-19992 GCA_964593185.1 uncultured Roseivirgaceae bacterium | reverse complement strand
CTACGTCGAATTCAATGGACTCAAACTTTACCTTGGAGGCCAAGGGCTGCGTGATTTGATTCAATTCCATCGGCCCATCCAAGTAGAAAACCTCTTCTATACGGAAGAAGTCGTCTCCTTGTAGCACAAGCAAATAATTGCGATTATTGACCAGGTCGAATTCAAAAGAGCCGTCTTTTTTAAGAAATTTTGGAGCTACTTCTTGTCCTTTATCCAAATCAATAATCGAAACAATGCCCTGAAATGGTGCACCAGTCAGAGAGTCTGTCAATGAGCCCGTGACTTGTGTAGTGGCCTCTGGTTGTGCTTCCATCGGTAGCGGGAATGAGTAGATATCCTGCTTATTTAGATCGCGAGAAGAAGACCGCGCATAAAACAGGAGTTCGGATTCTGAATCGATGGTAAAGTAAAATTCGCTACCACGGCCATTTACCAACGGGCCAATATTTTGAGGTTCTGTCCAATGCTCATCTACGTTGTAGGCTTTGTAAATATCAAACTCACCAAAATTGTACAGCTGGCCATTGGAACTAAAGTACAGCACATCAAAAACAGGATGGTAAAATGGACTTACGTCATTGTTTCGCGTATTAATCACGGGACCCATGTTGAGTGCCGGTAGCCATTCTCCACGCTTATCCTTCGTGGAATAATAGATATCTGACAAGCCAAATCCGCCAAGTCGGTCTGAGGCAAAAAACAAGGTATCGCCCTTATGAGACAGAGCTGGATGTGAATCCCAGGCCACACTATTGATGCGTACGCCTAGATTTTCCGGTTTTGTCCATGTGCTGTCCGCTTTTAAGGTGGCAATAAAGAGATCACAATCACCAATGGACTCCGGAGATCCGCATCTGGAAAAAACCAGGGTCTGCCCATCACCACTTAAACAAGGAGATCCCTCGTTATAATGAGAGTTCAGCTTCTTAATTGGCTTGGCCTTTGACCAGGTCCCGTACGAGTCTTTTCTACTGAAGTACAAATCCTCGTCTTCCCGAAAACGAATGGATTCGTCAACAAGGTTTCGCTTGGACGTGAAAACCAAGATATCGTTGTGGATATTTAGTGAGGGACCATAGTCGGCTTTATTGCTGTTTACAAGCATGCCCATATTGAGTAGTACTCCTCTTGGAGGGCGCAAGGTGTCAATGAGCTTTCGATGTTCTACAAGTTCATAGTAGTAGTCTATTGGCACAAACTGTTCCGCTGCTTGCCTATTTAGGGAATCGTAATACAGTTCAATTTCCTTGATATCAATTCCTTCATAGTGATGGCGAAGCACCATCCGATATAGGGTTTTGGCTTCGTCAGCGTCACCAAACAATTCCGTCATTTTGGCTAGCCTCCAAATGAGTCGTGTGTCGGTGTAGAAGTTCTGAATACCAAACCTTCCGACGTAGTCTCTTAGTGCATCGTAAAGCTCTTCCCATTTCTCTTCTTTGTCGAGCTTAATGATTCTTCGGAGTTTCTGCTCATTGAAATAGCTCGGATACCTATTGACGCCTTTGAAATCAAAAACGTTGAACACAATGTCTTCCGGGATCGAGTCGGAAATGATTTGAACTTCCTTTCGTTTTCTTTGACCATGCACGTTTGTGGAAACGAGGAAAAGACACAAAGCAAAAACTACGTAAATGGATCTGATCATACTGTCGATTCGGCAGAAACAGTTTAAATAGAGGCTAAAGTTACTACTATTTGTACTCCACCTTTAACTTGGCATAAGGATTGACACGTTAAAAAAGCAACATTTTATGCACTTATTGCAATAAAACTGCCAGACTGGCACTGTATGAAATATAATTTAGCGAAAAGCGTACTGCTCCCTGAATACATTGATGAAGATTCAGAGGAATTAATTCAAATCATTAGTCCGGAGGACAATGAAGTCACGGATGATCAATTACCGGAGCAGTTGCCATTGCTGCCCATTCGAAACACGGTATTGTTCCCAGGGGTGGTTCTTCCCATAACTGTTGGTCGTACTAAGTCCATCAAGCTTGTAAAAAGAGCCTATAGAGGCGATCGGATCATAGGTGTGGTGGCGCAGAAGAACGTAAAAACGGAAGATCCTGGCTTTGGTGATTTGTTTAAAATCGGGACCATAGCCAAAATAATTAAGATGATTGTCCTTCCTGATGGAAATACCACCATCATTATCCAGGGACAAAAGAGGTTTGAAATAATTGATCAGATTCAAGAAGAGCCTAGCCATATCGTAAGTTATCAGGTCCTTCCGGATAAGGAGATCAAGGTTGGAAAGAAAGAGCAGAAAGCGATCATTCAATCATTAAAGGATACAGCGGGCAAGATCATGGCACTGAGCCCGGAGATCCCAAAAGAAGCAAAAGCGGCTATTGACAATATCCATGAGTTTAATTTCTTGACGCACTTTTTGTCTTCGAATGTCAATGCGGAGGTTGCTGACAAGCAAAAGCTTTTGGAGATGGATGATCCCAGAGAGCGTTCAGAGAAGTTGCTCCAGTATATGCTGAAGGACCTGCAGATGCTGGAACTCAAACAGGAAATTCAGGAGAAAGTCCATACAGATATTGATCAACAGCAACGTGATTATTTTCTCAGGCAGCAAATTCGGATTTTGCAAGACGAACTAGGTCAAGACGGACCAGACCAGGAAGTCGAAGCACTACGCAAGAAGGGAGAAGAAAAAGACTGGCCTCTGGACGTAAAGGAACACTTCCATAAGGAACTGGACAAGATTTCTCGGATGAACCCGGCTGCGGCGGAGTTTCCGGTTGCCATGAGCTATGCCGAACTCTTGGTGGATTTGCCATGGAATGAAACTACGGAAGACAATTTTGATCTGAAGAATGCAAAAAAAATACTAGATCGCGATCACTTTGGTTTGGAGAAGGTAAAAGATCGGATCATTGAATATTTAGCAGTCAGAAAGCTAAAGCAAGACTTAAAGGGTCCAATTTTATGCCTTTATGGCCCTCCTGGTGTAGGGAAGACCTCGCTAGGAAAATCGATTGCTGATGCGCTTAATCGGAAGTACATCCGAATGTCCTTGGGTGGTGTGCACGACGAGGCAGAGATCAGAGGTCATCGGAAAACGTACATTGGCGCCATGCCTGGCAAGATTATCCAGAATCTAAATCGAGCCAAGTCGTCAAACCCGGTTTTCATCTTGGACGAAATAGACAAGGTGAGTTCAGACTTCAGAGGGGATCCGTCGTCAGCATTGCTGGAAGTGCTTGACCCCGAACAAAACAGGACGTTTAAGGACAACTACTTAGAGGTTGATTATGACCTTTCCAAGGTATTGTTCATTGCGACTGCAAATTCACTAGAAACGATACAACCTGCGCTGAGAGACCGAATGGAGATTATTGATGTGAGCGGCTATACGCAGGAAGAGAAGATTGAGATAGCAAAGAAACACCTTGTTCCAAAGCAGCGGAAAGAACACGGTTTAAAAAGCACGGATATTTCGTTTGACAAAACGTCGTTGGCCAAAGTTATCAATGACTATACCCGAGAATCGGGCGTCAGGACCTTGGAGCGGAAGATTGCATCCATTATTCGTTCCACCGCTAGATCGGTTGCGATGGAAGAAGCGTATGATCCAAAGATTAACGCAACTCAAGTGCGAGATATACTGGGTCCTGAGATATTTGATCGTGATAATTACGAGGACAATTCAGTTCCAGGCGTTGTCACCGGGCTTGCATGGACTCCCTCTGGTGGTGATATTCTGTTCATTGAATCCTCGCTAAGCAGAGGGAAAGGTAAGCTTACACTCTCTGGCCAGCTGGGTGATGTGATGAAAGAATCAGCTGTTGCGGCGCTTTCTTACCTTAAATCGCATACTGAGTTACTCGGGATTGATCATAGAATATTTGATGCGTATGACCTTCACGTGCATGTTCCTGCCGGTGCGATCCCAAAGGATGGACCTTCAGCAGGAATTACCATGCTCACTTCCTTGGCCTCGGTTTTTACGCAGCGCAAGGTGAAAAAGAAGGTAGCAATGACAGGCGAGATCACGCTGAGAGGTAAAGTGCTTCCAGTAGGAGGTATCAAGGAAAAGATCTTGGCAGCACGAAGAGCCGGTATCAAGGAGATCATCATGTGTCATCGAAATCAAAAAGACCTGGAGGACATTGATAAGCGATATCTTCGTGGATTATCCATTCACTTTGTAGAATATGTGCCAGAGGTTTTGGAAATAGCGTTAACCAAGCAGAAAGCAGAAAATCCCATTCAGTTTATTCTTCCCGAAGAAACCAAAGATTGAAGAAAACGCTACTCATATTATCGTTAGTTCCTATCCTTGCGAACGCCCAGATTGGAGGTCAGCTTGATTACCATGCGTTGAATTTCACTACCAATCCGCGTGCTGCTGGTTTAGCAGGGACAGCGATCTCACTGGGAGATGGAGACATATCGCAGTTTTTCGAAAACCCTGCCAGTCTGGACTCAGCTAAATCCGGAGATGTCTTCTTCCATGTCAATCCTTACTTTGCGGATGTCAATGGGTACTCAGCAGCCTATGCATTTGATACAAAGCGTGTTAAAAGATTGGCGGTTGGCATTCATTATTTGGATTTCGGGACATTTCAGATGACGGATGAGGCAGGAAATGAATTGGGTTCTTTTTCGGCCGCAGACTATGTCCTATATGTAGGTAAATCACATCGCTTAGGGCCAATTACTTTGGGTGCTAATCTTAAACTGGCACATTCCAGTGTTGATATTTATTCAACTTCAGCACTTGCAATGGATATTGGGGGCTTGTTTCGCGTAAATAAGAACTGGACGATTGGCATGGTGTTGAGGAACATGGGCACTTCCATTTCCAATCAAAACGTCAGCGCTGCCTCGGTTCCATTTGATGTAAGAGTTGGGACTTCGTTTAAGCCAGAGTACATGCCCATTCGATTTAGCCTCACATCGAATAACCTCCGCAATGACAACCTTAACCTGGAGGAGGAAACCACGGGAAGATCCAATAGGACGGTCGACAATGTCCTGAAGCGAGTCAATTTGGGCGCAGAAATCCTTTTAAGTAGTAACTTCCAATTGCTCTTTGGCTACAATCACAAGCGAAAGCAAGAGTTGAGGCTGGACACCATTGGAGGAGGAGCTGGGTTTTCTTTTGGATTGATGGCAAGGGTAAAACAGTTTCAGCTGAGGTATTCGAGAGCAATCTATCATGCAGCCGGTGGTACCAGCCTGATCAGTCTGCAAACGAATTTGAATGACTTTAAGAAAATTTTATGAGTGAGTTAAAAAATGATTTGACACCTAAGCAGATCGTAGCGGAGTTAGATAAATACATTATTGGTCAAAAAGATGCCAAACGAAATGTGGCGATTGCACTTAGAAATCGCTGGAGACGTATGAACGTAAAGGAGGAAATTCAGGGCGAGATTGTGCCCAATAACATCCTCCTTATCGGGTCAACAGGTGTTGGTAAAACGGAGATCGCAAGAAGGTTAGCCAAGATCGCGGATGCGCCTTTTACCAAAGTGGAAGCCTCAAAATTTACTGAGGTGGGTTATGTTGGAAGAGATGTGGAAAGCATGGTGCGCGATTTGGTCGAGCAGGCGGTGAACATGGTGAAAGTGGCCAAGAAGGAGGAAGTGCAGGAAAAAGCGGCTGAGGTCGTAGAAGGCATTATTCTGGATGCACTTATTCCCCCTTTGAAAGGGACAACCAATACGTATGCGACTACGATTGGCAGTGATGAACCGGAAAGTGAGGTAGAGTTGAATGAGCAGACCCGTGCAAGGTTCAGGGAGAAGATTCGGAACGGGGAGTTGGATGATCGAAAGATTGAAATCGATGTTACCCAAACTTCCAATGGGAACGTGGGTATGGTTGGTGGAGGCATGGATGAAGCCTCGATGATAAATCTTCAAGAGATGATTGGCAACATGCTTCCTAAAAAGAAAAAGAAGCGTAAGGTGACAATTGAAGAAGCCCGGAAAATCTTGTTGGAGGAGGAATCAGCCAAGATGATCGATATGGACGAAGTAAAAGAAGAGGCGATCTTCAAAGCTGAAAACACCGGTATCATATTTATTGACGAGGTAGATAAAATTGCTAAAGGCGGCGATGGAGGAAAAGGCCCTGATGTAAGTCGGGAGGGTGTACAACGTGATTTGCTCCCCATTGTGGAAGGCAGTTCCGTAAATACCAAGTACGGAATCATCAATACCGATCATATCCTTTTTGTTGCTGCAGGCGCATTTCATTTTAGTAAACCGTCCGATTTGATTCCGGAATTGCAAGGTAGATTCCCCATACGCGTGGAACTAGAGAATCTTACAAAAGAAGATTTCTTGTTGATCTTGAAGGAACCAAAAAATGCATTGACAAAGCAGTACGAAGCCTTGGTTGCTTCGGAAGACGTGGAATTGACCTTTCAAGAAGAAGCATTGGAAGCGATCGCCGAAATGGCTTTTCGAATCAATGAGGAGGTGGAAAATATTGGGGCTAGGCGTTTACATACAGTAATGAGCAAGCTGTTGAACGAGATTTTGTTCGATATTCCCGATACCATTGGACCAAACGCCAAAATTGTCATAGCCAAGGAGCTTGTTCAGGAGAAACTCGATGGATTGGTTAAGGACAAGGATTTAAGTCGTTATATTCTGTAGTCAGATTCCTTTAGGAAAGTAGAAGAAGCGTTGTTTTCCGGATCCTTCGCTGATTTGACTCCATTTGTTCACTTCGAAGGAAATGCCGACGACCCCACACGTCGGTATATTATCAATATCCGTGTTCGCTAACGTATTTGCAGTAGAAGTGAAGCCTGGGTTGTGACCAAAGATGGCTAAAGTAGTGCATTCGGGTGCGCCTTGTATTACCGAAATTGTTTCATAAACTCCTGCATGAAAGAGATCTTTGCTAAGTCTTATTTTGCCTTCGTCAATTTTCATCTGGTCACACATATAAAGTGCCGTATAAAAGGCACGACTTGCGGTGCTGGAAATCAGAATTTCTGGTCTGGGGTGGTTTTGCGCTAAGTGACTGCCCATCTTAAGCACATCTTTTCGCCCTCGTTTTCCAAGCGGTCGGTCGTGGTCTGCCAAGTCAAACGCCCACGAAGATTTGGCATGTCTGATGAGATACAATGTCTTCATTTTATCACTTGTTTAGGCATACAAGATAGTTTTTGATTGGATTAGTTTGAAATGATGGATAACTTTCTAATTGATCTCAAGTTTTATTTACCCGGCTAAAACAGGAAGGCATATAGGGTGTTTTCCAGATTTAATTGTTTACATCATACTATGAACCGCATACTCATCGTTTCCTTGCTTTTTTTACCTCTCCTTGTATCAGCACAGAGGAAGAAAGAACGAGATACAAGCACAGTAATTACACAACCCAATAGAATTGAGTTTGAAATAGATGAGGCCAGGTCTGATTTCTATGTTGTTCCTGGTGGAGTCGATGGATTGCTAGTCGTAGAAGAAACTGGTGAGCCTAGCCCTCTGGGTGGATATATATGGAAGCTTCATATGATTGACACTGCCTTCAATGTTGTTTGGTCAAGGGCGGACGCAATACCAGCGAATGGTTCCTTCATAGGCTATGAATATTTTGACGGGAATTTTTATTTGCTCTTCAACAAGGATTTCTATAGCACTGAAGATCTTCTGGTTTATCAAATTCATTCACAGTCTCAGGAGCTAAGAGCCTACGAGTTGACCACCGTTTTTCCAATTGAGCTGACCCACTTTGAGTCAGTGGGAGAAACGCTCTTGCTTGCAGGCTATGCAAATTACCGTCCCGTTGTCATTACGTACAATATCAACGACCGGATTCCTAAAGTGGTGCCTGGGTTTTACGATAGCAAGAATGATATTCTTGACTTGGTTGTAGATGAAAGAGCAAAGCTTTTTACGGTAATTCTTTCCCAAAAAATGCGAAACAAAAAGCATACGGTAAGAGTCAAAACCTTCAACGATAGAGGGGATATCATACAGGATAACCTTTTGGATCCAGGAGATAAAATAAGCTTATTGGATGGAGCAAGCACAACCTTCTCTGGAGGTCTTCAGTATTTAGCCGGAACGCAATCCAAAAAATCGCTACAGTACAGCCAAGGTTTTTATTTAAGCAAATTCATCAATGGACAGCAACAGTTTAACAAGTACTACGCATTTGCGGAGCTAACCAATTTTTGGGATCATTTGACTGAAAGGAGAGAGGAGCGGATTCGTAAAAGAATCGAAAAGAAGAAAAGAAAAGGAAAGGTAAAAAAATTCAATTATCGTCTTTTGGTCCACGAAATAATCGAACGAGATGACCAGTATATTATGATTGGTGAAGCTTATTATCCCCGGTACAATTATGCAAACACCAGTGCATTTGGGGGTTACGCTGGATACTCACCTTACCAGGGTTCTGAATTTCGAAATCCTTATTTTCTTGGGTACAAATACACCCACGCGGTTATCGTAGGTTTCGATCGCAACTGTAATATTTTGTGGGATCACACCTTCAAGATTGAAGACATACAGACCTACTCGCTGGAAGAGAATGTGGCAGTAAGTGGAAAAGGGGACAAGGTGGTCTTAATGTATTTGGAAGAAAATGAGATTAGATCGAAGGTCATAGATGGAAATGAAGTGCTGGAAGGAAGGACTTTTAGCCCTGTGAAGCTGACCTTTGCTTCCGATGAATTGAAAGACCGAGATCCGTCGTTGGAGAAGATTGAAGGCTGGTACGGAGAAACACTGTTTGCGTACGGTGAGCAATCGATTAGAAATGAGCTGGCAGTTAACGGAAAAACCCATCGTAAAGTCTTTTACCTGAACAAGATCCGATACAACTTAGGAATTCAACCAAATTAATGACGAAGGCATTACTTTTGCATCCTAGAAATCATGCAAAAGCGACTGCTTTTTGACAGCTCCCTCCTAAAAGTCACAATCGGTAGATTGTGCAGACAACTCATTGAAGTACACGATGATTTTTCCGAGACGGTAATTATCGGAATGCAACCTAGAGGTATTTACCTCGCTGATCGAATTCATCAGGAGTTAGCCAAGCTTCTGGGAAGTGAGATCCACTTGGGTTACTTGGATACCACATTTCATCGGGATGACTTTCGTCGCAGAGATGAACCGATTACACCTAGTCAAACAAAGATCCCTTTTTTAATAGAGAACAAAAACGTGATTTTGGTGGATGATGTGCTATTCACGGGGAGGACTGTACGAGCAGCATTGGACGCAATGAATACGTTTGGTCGGCCTGCTAAGGTAGAGTTACTGGTCTTGATTGATCGCTTGTATAGCCGGCACATTCCTATCAAAGCTGACTACATAGGGAGAAAAGTAAACACCATTCAATCGCAGAAGGTTGCTGTCGAACTAAAAGAACAAGGTAAGGACGATAATATTTGGTTAATCACAAAAGAAGAATGAGTCAACTAAAAACAAGGCATCTTCTAGGAATAAAAAACCTTGACCGAGAGGATATAGAACTCATTTTTCAGACCGCTGCAAATTTTAAAGAAGTAATCAACCGGCCTATCAAGAAAGTACCATCACTACGTGATGTGACCATTGCCAATGTTTTCTTTGAAAACTCAACGCGCACCAAGCTCTCGTTTGAATTAGCAGAAAAACGGCTATCCGCAGATGTGATCAATTTTTCTTCGTCTGGTAGTTCGGTAAAGAAAGGCGAGACATTACTGGATACCGTAAACAATATACTTGCGATGAAAGTGGACATGGTCGTGATGCGGCATGCAAGCCCTGGTGCGCCTCATTTCTTGGCCAAGCATATCGAGGCAAACATTATCAATGCAGGTGATGGCACTCATGAGCATCCGACACAAGCGCTCTTGGATACTTTTTCGATCCAGGAAAAAACAGGGAGTGTAGAAGGGAAAAAAGTGGTAATTGTTGGAGATATCCTGCATTCCAGGGTCGCTTTATCCAACATTTTTGCTCTCCAATTATTGGGAGCGGAGGTGATGGTTTGTGGTCCGGCAACTTTACTGCCGAAATACATTAGCGCACTTGGAGTCAAGGTAGAAACCAATGTAAGGAAGGCTTTGGAATGGTGTGATGTTGCCAATATTTTGAGGATCCAGTTGGAAAGACAACAGATGCGTTACTTCCCGTCACTGAGGGAGTATTCGCAGTACTTTGGTGTAAGTAAGCACCTACTTGATTCACTGGATAAGGAAATAGTGATCATGCACCCAGGCCCCATCAACCGAGGTGTTGAAATCACAAGTGATGTTGCAGATTCAGAACACGCTATCATTCTACAACAAGTAGAGAATGGCGTTGCGGTTAGGATGGCTGTACTCTACCTACTTGCAGGCATACAATGACTATTTTCCAACGTAGTTAAATGGTGTAATAGCCAACAGCTCTTCCTTTATATTTTGATCAACGTTTAGTGTCTGCACAAAACTCGAAATGGCTTCTGCGGTTATTACTTCGTTTGTGCGGGTGAGCTCTTTGAGTGTTTCGTAGGGATTAGGATATCCTTCCCGTCGTAAGATGGTCTGAACTGCTTCTGCCACTACAGCCCAGTTTGCTTCTAAATCATCTTTAATTGTTTTTTCATTGGCGTTGATTTTTGAAAGCCCTTTTTCCAAGGATGAGAGTGCAATGGACATATGGGAAATTGGGACACCTATGTTACGAAGCACCGTCGAGTCCGTCAGGTCACGTTGCAGCCGGGAGATCGGAAGTTTTGAACTCAGATGCTCAAAAAGGGCATTTGCAATTCCCAGATTTCCCTCGGCATTCTCAAAATCAATCGGATTCACTTTGTGTGGCATGGCTGATGACCCTACCTCATTTTTGGCAATTGTTTGACTGAAGTAATTCATAGCGATGTATTGCCAGATATCACGACTCAGATCAATCAAGATCGTATTGATTCTTTTTAGACCATCGAACAGTGCCGCTAAATGGTCGTAGTGTTCAATTTGGGTGGTAGGATGACTTCGCTTTAGACCTAGTTTTTCTGAAACAAATTGATCTCCAAAGGTGTGCCAATCAATGTTCGGGTATGCAACGCAGTGTGCATTGAAATTACCTGTAGCACCACCAAACTTTGCCGCATAGGGTACTTGACTAAGCAGTCTTAACTGTTCTTCCAGTCGATTGATAAAGACGTTGATTTCCTTACCCAGTCTTGTAGGGGAGGCAGGCTGACCATGCGTTCTTGCCAGCATTGAAATCTCACTCCATTGTGTAGCTTTTGCTTTCAGATCATCAAGTAGCGCATTCAGTTTCGGGATAAGGTGTTCTTCGATTGCATCTTTGAGTGAGAGCGGTACGGAGGTGTTGTTTATGTCTTGAGAAGTCAGGCCGAAGTGAATGAATTCTTTCACGTCGGACAATCCCAACGCTTCAAACTTTTCCTTTAAGAAATATTCAACCGCTTTGACATCATGATTGGTGGTCTTTTCAATGTCTTTAATGGCTTCAGCGTCTGCTAGCGAAAACCCTTCATAGATTTTTTTCAGCGCATTGGTTTTAGCCGGGTCGAATAAGCTTAATTGAGGGATACCAGACTCAAACAAAGCAATGAAATAGAGAACCTCCACCTTCAATCGGTACTTGATTAATGCCTTTTCTGAGAAGTACTGTGAGAGATTTTTTGTGGTTTTTCGGTAACGACCATCAATAGGGGAGATACCTTCTAGCGAATTAAAATTCATGTATTCAGCAATCTGTAAAACACAAAATTACCTTATGATGTTTACTTGTCTGGCCTTTGTTCCAGAATTACCTTTGCGGCCTTAAAATCGATAATATGGCATTTTCACTGTTCAAGAAAAAGAAAGATAAAAAAGACGATAGATATCAAAATCTGACCGTAAAAGAGGTGGTCAAGGTGGCGAAAGATGCTGTAAATATAGTTTTTGAAAAGCCTGATGGTTTTACCTATCAACCAGGGCAATTCATCACCATCATAAAGGAAGTAAACGGCAAGAAAATTAGAAGGGCCTATTCCTTATGTACTACTCCTTATCAGGATGAGTTTCCTGCTGTAACGGTAAAGCGAGTGGAGGGTGGTGTCATGTCCAATGAATTGAATGAAAATATCCAGATCGGTGACCAGCTGGAGATCATGGAACCGATGGGGATGTTCACCACAGATTACGGCAAAGAACAGAAAAGAAAAGTTGCTTTTTTTGGTGGAGGAAGCGGTATTACTCCCTTAATGTCCATCCTGAGGACGGTACTCTTGGAAGAGCCTGAAAGTGAAGTAACGCTGGTTTATGGGAATAGAAATGTTGATTATATCATCTTCAAAGACTTATTAAAGTCCTTAGCGGAGCAATACAACGGAAGATTTAACGTAATCCATATTCTTGAAGAAGGAGATGCGGACTACGTAGGAAGACCAACTGAGGAGATGATGCTGGAAATAGGCAAGTCCATTGGCTTGGATGCTGCCACAGAGTGTTTCATTTGTGGCCCCCAACCGATGATGGATATCGTTTCTGAGGCGCTACCCAAGGCTGGAGCATCGAACGACAACATCAGAATGGAAAGCTTCGAAGCTGGTAAAACCTCCCCAACGGAGATTATAGATATTACGAATGCGGAAAGTGAGATTACCATTATCCTTGACGGAGAAGAGTATGAAATTACGGTGTCCAGAAATGCCTCCATTTTGGATACGGCACTCGAAAACGACCTGGACATGCCTTATTCATGTCAAAGTGGACTTTGCACAGCTTGTAGGGGTAAATGTTTGGAGGGAAAGGTTAGCATAGATGAAGCTGAAGGACTATCACAGGATGAATTGGACGAAGGTTTTGTACTAACCTGCGTAGGAAGGCCTCTTTCCGATCGACTTCGAATAGAGATGGGCTAGTTAAGCTTCCTTGAAGGAAACAATGAAAGAGGTTCCTTTCCCGACGGTGCTGTTCAATTTGATTTCTCCAGCCATCGCATCCACAAACCTGTAGGCTATGGATAATCCTAGCCCTGTCGAAGTTTCATGCGCCGTGGGCTTGTTGCTGGTCGTTCTGAACGCCTGATAAATGTTTTGTTGGTCTGCTTCTGAGATTCCAGGACCATGGTCTCTGACCTCAATCAGATTCTTTTGGTTGTAGTTGACAAGTCCGATAAAGATCTCTTTTCCGTTTTCGGAGAACTTGATCGCATTTGCAATTAGATTGTCCAAAACTTGTTCCAAATAATTTGGATCCACAATTGAGGAATAGTCCTCTTGCCTTTCAATATTGTGAACAATGTTTATTTCTTTTTTACCCGCAATCAACTCAAAATTTTCGATTGACTTGAGTATCAGTTGATTCAGGTTTGTCTTTTGCATTTCAAGATTCAGTCGCATGTTTTCGATCGCGCTTAAATCAAGTGTCCGATCAATCATTAATTTCATTTTATGAGTGGATTGATTCATCATGTCCAAGTATTGGGGAAAGTCCGGATGGGAAACATCTTTCCTCAATTCTTCAAGTAATGGAAGTAACCCCTGAATCATATTCAAAGGGTTTCGCAAGTCGTGGGCAACTATTCCGATAAGCTTATTTTTCTCGGCATTGATTTGAGCTAACTGCTTATTGCGCTTTCTGATCAATGCATTGCCACGGACAAAAATCATGACTACAGCGAGCAGTAAGATGCTAACGACGAGGGCGATTTTATTCGTCCTGGATTTTGCTTCAATTTCATCTGCCAGTAGGCGTTCCGACGTGATGCGCTCTTCTTCCAGTCTTACCACTTCCTTTCTGAACTCATACTCAGCTGCAAGCTTGGTCGCTTTTTCAATGCTGGTGATCTTTGTCAGGGAGTCGTTGAAATGGGTGTATTTTTTCAGATACTTAAGAGCATATAAATGCTGCCTAGCCTCATCATGAAAGGCGTACAGTTCATACAGCGCTTCATTGGTTTCTACAGGTAGACGTGCTTCATTTGCGATTTGCAAGGCCATTTGAAGCATGGACTTTGCGCTCGATAGTCTTTTTTGCTTGGAGTAAAGGAGTCCGAGACTTTTGTAAATTGAACTTAATATTGCTGCTTCATCGCATTTGGTTGCGACTTTCAATGCCTGTTCTAGCAGAAGCTTAGCTGAATCTAGTTTCCCTGTAAACATATACAATGAGCCCAGTGCTTCAAGCGGGTAGCTGGGGAAACACTCATCATATTCGGAGACATCAATGGTCAAGGTTTGTTTAAGAAGTGCGACAGCTACTGTCGTATCACCACTTCTTTGTTGCAAAAAGGAAATGTTGTTTAAGAGTATTGCTTCATCGTAGATTAGGTTGTTCATTCTGGCTTCCTCCAGCGCATCTGTGAAATAGCTGAGGGCCGTCTCAGGAAGGTTCATATTGTCATAGATAACGCCGATGTTGTTATCCGTTTGCAGAATACCTTCGATATACCTTGCCTTCGTTGCATGTTCTTTGGCTTGAAGGTAGCATTCAAGCGCTTTTGGATAAAGACGCTGTTGATCGTAGATAATGCCAATTTGATTGAGTACATCCGACATTAGTTCATCCTTACTGCCAGCTAGCTCATACGCTTTCTTGGCTTCGAACCCCCACTCCAGGGCATTTACATTGTTTCCTCTTAAGTTGTTTAGGACTGACAATGCGAATGCTGCATCACCCGATTCTTGATGGAATGCGTTATTGGATGCAATTTCGAACGCTAATGTGTAGGCCTGAGCTGCGGAATCAAGTTGATTTTCGATCTCGAGTGTCTGCCCTTTGATGTAGAGTCCATCGGTGAGGTAGTACAGCATATTTTCCTGCTGGTACCTTTTAATGCCTTGGTCGATCAAGGAGATTCCAGCATCCAAATCTGTTTCTGCCAGAAAAGAGCCATAGGTAATTTCAGCCCTGCTTTGATGCCTGACGGACGTCACATTGAGACTCAGCTCAAACGCTTTTTTCAAAAAGGGAATTGCATCTTCAGATTCCCCAAATTGATCAACATAATCAATCAGAATGGATATTCGAGCTGTATCCGACTCAGCATTTAACAGTACGTTCTCAAGGCTGTCTGATTGAGATTGCCCAAAAACAGAGAGGACATTTATATAAATAAATGCGGCTTGAACGATGAAGGCTAGTGAATTCACATCGAATCAAAGATAGTCTTTTACGAATGCAGATTTCAACATGCCTCTGCAGCATCCCCATGATCTTACTTCAATCTGCCATTTTGCTTGAGCGCCTTATGTATGATCCATTCAATCTGCCCGTTTGTAGACCTGAACTCATCCACTGCCCATTTTTCCAGTGCTTTCATGATGTCTTCGTCCAACCGTAGGGCAAAAGGTTTCTTTTTAGCCATGGCGTTCGTTCCAATTGTCTTTCAACTTTTTTAGTGCCTTTTCCAGCTCTTCAGGACGTTGGGTCCCGATCAATATCTTCTTACCGCTCTGGGTGATGATCTGTAGGCCAACAGAACCGGCTACATTTAGCGCGGTTCCTTTTCTCATACTTCGGCGATATCCCCATCCACCATACTCCCAGATGGGTTGGTATTTCCTGACAAATACTTCCGCAACCTCTGAACTGCCTAGTCTTTTTTCGCTAGTTATGAAAGGAGGGTATCGGTAATAGATTGACTGATCATCAATGATGGTCGTCAGTTTCGAAAAAGTGAATAGAGCGACAACCCCCATACAAACGACGGTGGCGATGATCAACCCTAGGATGGCTTCCATATTACCAGTAGTCATTAAAGGTACTATCGTTCCCACCACCGCAAGAACAGATATGCCAATTACGACATAAAACATCCAGGTGTTTTTGAAGCTTTGTTCTTCCTTGAATAAGATTTTGCCTTTCATCGTTCCTTTTCCAACAATACCAGTTGTCCAGCTCCGGCTTGAACAAAGTTAATGGCTCTCCAGCCCCTGCCGGCTTCTTCATTTATTCGAGCCTCGAAACTGTCCAACTTCTCAAAATTTTTACGCTTTAGGAATTTGTAATTGGTCATGATTTAATGATTTAGCGTTCCTGAGTTCACCACTGGAGCTACGTCTTTATCTGCACAGAGTACCACCATCAAATTACTCACCATAGCTGCTTTCTTTTCTTCATCGAGTTCCACGACATCTTTCTCATCCAGTTGCTCCAACGCCATTTCTACCATGCTTACAGCTCCTTCTACAATTTTATGCCTGGCCGCCACGATCGCTGTGGCTTGTTGCCTTCGTAGCATGGCGCTGGCAATTTCCTGGGCATAGGCGAGGTAGCCAATTCGTGCTTCTAGAATCTCAATGCCAGCAATCGCAAGGCGTTCCTCTAGTTCCGTCTCTAAATGATCATTTACATCTTTGATTCCAGATCTTAACGTGATCTCCGACTGATCGTCTTCAAAATTGTCGTACGGGTAAGTGCCGGCCATTTTTCTGACTGCTGCATCGGTTTGGACCCTGACAAAGTTCTCGTAATCATCTACCTCAAAAGCTGCTGAAAAAGTGTCTCGTACTCTCCAAACAAGGATGACAGAGATCATAATGGGGTTTCCGATACTGTCGTTCACTTTGATTCGTTCACTGTCGAAGTTTCTCGCACGCAGACTGATTCTCTTTTTCGTAAAAAAGGGATTTACCCAAAAAAATCCATTGTTTTTGACCGTTCCTTTGTACTGACCGAACAACACAAGCACTCTGGAACCATTTGGATTTACGTAAAAGAACCCTGGAAGCATCAGTAGCCAAGGCAGTAAAAGTAGCAGCCAGATAGGCTGTTTTGTAATTACACACATGGCGATTGTTATTCCTAAAAATATCGCATTGATCAGTAATGCGATGTACCCGGAAATTGGCGAAATATTTTTCTCCTGTGATTTCATTGTATTCAATTTTAGCGTTGATCAGTAGGGCGTCTGACTACTCATGAAGCTTCTTCATGATGGCAACTAAACGCCTTACATTGAATTATTTAAAATGATATTAAAATGATATCAATTTGAATAACGAGTGTCGTTTTGAAAAGGTTATTGTTTTTAACAATTTAATTTCGCGTTGATGAAATTGAGATTTTCGAGTTGGACTGATTTTCACCATCAGATTTACCGGATTTATCACGGTATAATTGCATTGACTCTGGTTCCTTTTTTCCTACTTTTCCTTGAATTGGAAGTTGCCAGAGTAGAGGAGCCAAGGGTTGCTTCTACAATAGTGTATGGAATACTGCTCGTCTTCGTTCCAGGTTGTGGCTACCTTTCTTGGCTGGTTTGGAGGGGACAGGTGTTTCGCTATCGCGAATACACAACGCTTAAAGCTAAACTTGAGGAATTCAGGAGGGTAGAAATTTTGAAGTATCTACTCTTGGAGCTCGTATGCGTTATTGGACTGGCAGGCTTATGGCTTACCTCGCATTATTTTTTCATCATCGTGTATTTCTCCGTTCTGGTACAATTCTCTTTTTTGAGGCCTTCTGAAGATCGGTTTGTTCGGTGCATGCAAGTAACGAAGGAGGAGAGAAAGCGACTTCATGAAGAGGAGTTATAAAAAAAGCGCCCTGTGAGGCGCTTTTAGTCTGTTGGTTATTTGATCAAAGTGTTACTCCGAATGTGATGGCATTTAGCTTGGCAGGCTGTCCTGTCACTGGGTTGGTAGGACCTCTTCCGGGGGCAAACACCTCGTTTAGATCATACATGGCAAAAAGCTCCATACCTTTCCAACCCACTTGGCCCCTTAATCCGTATCGGAAGTTTTCCATAAAGAAATTGTCCGATTCTTTGTCTCTGTCATTGCTGCCATTTTCTTTGAATCTAAACTTCGTATGCGCTCCAAGTCTGTAGCCGGCATATGCGCCTAATCCAAATCTGAAACCTTTGCGGGAATATCTCTTTACACGCACCCCTGAGGATTCGTAGCTTGTTACTTTTTTGCGACCTCTTGAAAAGTCGAACATGGGAACTGCATGTACATTGATGAATGAAGCTGTCAATTTGCTCTTTATTCCATTGATGTCAGGGTTAGAAGTCATCACAATTTGCGGTTCGTCATTGGCATTTACGCCCTCTTCAAATCTGAAGTCGGGATCTTGTAACTTCCAATTGTACCAGCTTATTCCCATCCCCCATTCAAGAAATATAGGTCCACCAACCCAGGTTTTATTTACACTATTTAGTGCGACATACCATGATCCAAAAGGTTTGACAGAATAAGGTGCATTGTCGTTGTCAGGAAATTGACCATCATCCAACCAGTTATTGATTCCTAAATCAATATTGAAGTGATGCGTTGTACGCTCAACACGCTCTGCTTCGTAGGTGACCTTTCTGCGGTCTTCCCAATCATCTTCATCCCAATCATCGATGTCATCGGGATCCACATCTACCTCAAGTCCCCCAAGTTTCACACGGACTTTGTCGTCATTGATTTCCCAATCCTTCATTTCTACTTCGCCATCACCCCGTTCGTTCACATACGCTTTTCCATCATTGATTTGCATAAATTCAACGCTATCAGATAGTTGTTCATTCAAATCTTTGATCATCTGGTTTATGTCATAGTTTTCAAGAGACGCAAGGTCTGCTTTACTCTCTGTGACGATCACAATTTTGCTTTTATTACTCAACTCAATGATGACCGTATCTTTATCAGAGGAACCATTTCCTGAAAAAGCGCTTACCGTGGTCGAGATGAGGGCGAGGGCTAACAAAAATGCTGTTTTCATTGTAGCGTATTTATTGTACTGTGTTTTCATGATTTCTAACCTTTAGTTGGTGTGGTGACTCAGGGAGTCATCACAGCTCTGTCCTTTTTACTTTTAAACCCACTACTAAGTAGGTTGTCCTTAGCCGTTTTGATGTCGGCCAACATTTCTCCTGGGTCCAGTTTTTCGGTAAATGCGATGAATTTCTTCAATACGCCAGTTGAGTCGCTTTTGACTGTTTTAGGTTCTTCAACGGCAGCGTTTGAAGCAATGTAGGTAATTTTCACCGCACTAAAGTCAGGCTCGAGGATCTCTGCTGTTTCGACCATTTCCTCTTTAACTTCGTATGGTAGCACATCAGACTCCTCAACAACGACGATCACTTTTTCGTCCATTTCTGGGATTAGCGGCTCATCTACAACTACCTTGGTCAGGTCCTCATGATCAGATACCGCAACCAATTGTGGTTTAGCCTTAACCACACGCTTCGATGGAGTCACCTTTGGTTTAACTACTTGAATCTCTGCAGCCACAGGAATTCCAAACTCAAACTCGCTTACTACTACAGGGTGGTCGATGTCCAGGGAAGCAATGCCAACAAAAGCTTGATCCTGCTTCGGCCAAATGACCCATGCAACAAGGAAGAGCGTAATGGATGCGGCTATCCAATAGACGAATGGCTTATTTTTTTTACCTATTCGCTTCTCAACCTCGTTCCATGATTTCGCTGCAGGAGTGATCTCATAGTCATCCAGTTTTTCCCTAAATAGCCGATCAATATTGTGTTGATCCATTGGTAATTCTTTTTTCCGTTTCTTTTTCTAATTCCGCCAGTCGGTTTTGTAACCACTTTCTGGCTCTGCTCAGCTGAGATTTTGAAGTGTTTTCGCTTATTTCAAGCTGTTTCGCAATCTCAGCATGATTGTAACCCTCTATTGCATAGAGGTTAAAAACTGTCCTGTAGCCTACAGGTAATTCTTCTATCAATTTGATCAAATCCTTTGCATCTAGTTGCTCTTCCATCACTTTTAGGTTTGGGTCGTCATTGACATCTTCAATGTCACTTTGTAGTGACATATTTCGATTTTTTCTGATGTACATCAAGCAATCATTTACAATGATTCTTCTGACCCATCCCTCAAAACTCCCATCTCCTTTGAACTGATCCAGTTTGTCAAAAACTTTAACTAAGCCCCCAATCATCACGTGCTCCGCCTCTTCTCTATCCTTTATGTATCTGAAGCAAACTCCTAACATTTTAGGAGCCAGCCGGTCATACAATCCTCGCTGCGCAGAGGCCTTGCCCTTTCGGCAGCCTTCCAGTAATTCCTCTTCGGTTAATGACTTGTTTATGCGCAACATGGTTTTGACCTTCATGG
>CAZQJU010000065.1:0-20759 GCA_964593185.1 uncultured Roseivirgaceae bacterium | reverse complement strand
AATGATATTTTTTGACCGCAATCGATTGCAGTAAATAAATTATTTTAAATTAAGATTTTGATGTGTAAATCATCCATACAGTACTGTTAAGCCTAATCTAAGCAATCATGAAACGAAGAAATTTTGTAAAAAATATAGCACTGGCGGGGGTTGGTATGGGGACCACTGGTTTGTACGCGTGTGCCAAACCAGGTGCAGGAGACAAGAAGGAAGTCAAGTCGGTTCCTAGTCAGTCGAACAACATGTTTTTTAAACTATCAATCGCTCAATGGTCTATTCATAAGATGATCCAGGAGGACTCCATGGATCCCTATGAGTTTGCTGCAAAAGCCAAAGGTTGGGGCTTTGAAGGGTTGGAATACGTAAATCATCTGTATCAATCGAAACTTGAAAACGCAGGCACACTTTCGAGTGGAATTCAGACCATGGTGACTGAACTTAATAAGCGAAAAGATGATCAGGGAATCGAAAACCTCATCATGATGGTGGATCTGCCGCCAGACGAAGGCGATATGGCTGTAGTGAAGAAAGCAAAAAGGAAGAAAGCCATTGAATTGCATTACCCGTGGGTGGATGCAACAGCCGGTCTTGGATGCCATTCAATGCGGGTTAATATGTTTGGCGCTTTTGACGTTGCAGAGTGGAAATCAGCATCGGTTGAAGCTCTTGGGGTCCTGGGCGAATACGCAGCCGCAAGCAATGTCAACATTATCGTAGAAAACCATGGATGGCTCACCTCAAATGCAGCATTGCTTATGGAGGTAATTGAAGAAGTCGGCATGGAAAATGTTGGAACACTTCCAGACTTTGGAAACTTCTGTACCAAACGAAAGAACATGGAGCGTTGGGGAGCTTGTGAAGAAGAATATGACAAATACCAAGGAGTTGCCGAACTAATGCCTGCGGCAAAAGCAGTTAGCGCAAAATCATACGATTTTGATGAGAATGGCCAGACATCCATTGATTATGTGAAGATGCTACAAATCGTGAAAGATGCTGGATACAATGGATACATCGGTGTAGAATACGAGGGAAACAATCTAAACGAAGAACAAGGTATACTGGCAACCAAAAATCTGCTGATTGAATCCGCCAAAAAAGTCTCCTAATGAGAAGAAAAACAAATATTCAACTTTCGCTCATGATGTTTTTGCAGTTCTTTATCTGGGGTGCATGGTTTGTGACGATGGGGACATTTCTTGGTACCGATCTTCAAGCGGACGGAGGACAAATTGGAACCGCTTACATGACGCAAGCATGGGGTGCCATCATTGCTCCATTCATCATGGGTTTGATTGCAGATAGATTTTTCTCTGCTCAAAAATTATTAGGTGTTCTGCACATCGTCGGATCCGTCTTACTTTACCTAGCAGGAAATTCGGGGAATTTCAGTCAATTCTATCCCTATGTCCTGGGATATATGGTTTTGTACATGCCCACCCTAGCGCTTGTCAATAGTGTTTCGTTCAATCAAATGACTAACCCGACAAAAGAATTTGCAAAGGTTAGAATCTGGGGAACCATTGGCTGGATTGTACAGGGACTACTGATTGGCTCGGTTTTTCTATGGGAAAGCCAAGGGTTGCTGCAAAATACCTTCTTGTTAGCTGCTGGTGCATCCGCGTTCTTGGGGATTTTTAGCTTCACGTTGCCAGAAACTCCTCCACCTTCTAAAGGTCAAAAAGCGAGCATCGGTGATATCATTGGAATTGAAGCATTGGCATTGCTAAAAGATCGAAACTTTTTGATTTTCTTCCTCTCCTCCGTGCTTATCTGCATACCATTGGCCTTCTATTACAGCTTTGCGAATCCATTTTTGAACGAATTGGGTGTAAGCATTAATCTGTTTGGCAATGTGGTTTATCCTGCAGCCATCATGACTTCCGGCCAAATATCTGAGGCCTTATTTATTTTATTGCTTCCCGTCTTTATCGGCAGGTTCGGCATGAAGAAAACCTTGCTTTTTGGCATGTTTGCGTGGGCAGTTCGCTACCTCTTGTTTGCCTTTGGAGATGCAGACAACAAGATTTGGATGCTGCTAACCGGTATTGTCTTACATGGGATCTGTTACGATTTTTTCTTTGTTTCCGGTCAGATATTCACAGACTACAAAGCGGGTTCTAAAATTCGTAGCGCTGCACAGGGATTTATTACCCTGGCGACTTATGGTGTTGGAATGTTGATTGGATTCCAAGTAGCAGGTATGATTGTTGAAGCTTATACGATACAAGGTGCTATTGAATGGTCAAGTGTATGGATTTTTCCGGCCGTATTTGCTATCGTGGTCTTAGCACTGTTCAGTATCAGTTTTAAAAACGAAAAGATAAATGTTTGACCTATGGCTCGAATAAGACTTGGAATTTTAGGAGGAGGAGCTGAGTCTCTCATCGGCGTACTCCATCGGGTGGCCGCGTACATGTACGATAAGTACGAGATTGTTGGAGGTGTTTTCAATCCGACCTGGGAAGATAATATCCAATTCGCTAAAGAACTGGGACTTGCAGAGAATAGAATTTACCGCGACTTTGAAGTCATGATCGAAGAAGAGCTCAAACTTCCTCCTTCAGATCGAATGCAAGTAGTTTCTGTACTCACCCCCAACTTTCTGCACTACCCCATGGCAAAGAGGCTTGTTGAAAACGGCTTCCATGTCATCTGTGAGAAGCCGATGACCATGACTTACCAAGAGGCAAAAGAGCTCAAGGCATTGGTTACAGAAAAAAACGTAGTTTTCGCAGTTACATACACGTACACCGGATACCCGATGGTTCGAGAGATGCGGCATTTGATACGCTCCGGCAAAATCGGGGATATCCAACGTGTAGATGTGCAATACTACCAGGGATGGATTAATCCAATCATTCACGACAAGGAAAAACGAAACACCGTCTGGCGGTTGGACCCAAAAAAATCTGGAATCAGCTGTTGCATTGGTGACATCGGTACGCATGCCTTCGACATGGTAGAGTTTGTGACAGGCATGCATATAAAAGAGATTCTAGCAGATCTCAATTACCTCTATGACGATAACCAAATGGACATAGATGGAACCATCTTGTTGCGTTTGGATTCAACAATCAAAGGAGTTTTACGAACAAGCCAGATTGCCACGGGCGAAGAGAACAACCTCAAAATATGGGTTTATGGCCGTGAAGGAGGCTTAAGGTGGGAACAGGAGAATCCAAATTTATTAGAGTATTTACCTGCAGAGGGCTCCAAGCAAATCCTCACAAGAGGACAAGACTACAATTCCGAGGTTTCGCTGGACGGGACAAAAATACCACCAGGTCATCCGGAGGGCATCTTTGATTCAATGGGAAATATCTACAAGGGGGTAGCTAAAGCGATCAACCAGGAGCCATTTGATGATGGGGAATTTCCGACGGTAATCGACGGTACTCGAGGAATGGACTTCATAGAAAAAGCAGTAGCATCTCACCGTGCAGGTAATGTTTGGAAAAAAATTGACGAATGATGAAAACAATTAAGGGACCCGCCATATTCTTAGCACAATTTGTAGATGAGCAGCCTCCATTTAATTCGTTGGACGGCATGTGTAAATGGGCTTCAGAGCTTGGCTACAAAGGTATTCAGATTCCAGTGTCAGGTGATAATCTGATCGATCTGGAACTGGCTTACGATAGTGAAACGTATTGCGATGAATTTAAAGGAAAAGTCAATTCTTACGGTCTCGAGATCACTGAGCTCTCCACACACATTGAGGGACAGCTAGTGGCGGTACATCAGGCACATGATCTCATGTTTGATGTCTTTGCTCCCGAGCATTTAAGAGGTAATCCGAAAGCGCGAACGGACTGGGCAGTAGATCGGATGAAAAAGTCCGCTGTGGTCAGTCGGCGGCTGGACACCAAAGCTCAGGCCACATTTTCAGGTTCACTGTTATGGCCTTTCGTACACCCTTGGCCACAGCAACCAAAAGGACTCATAGACATGGGATTCAGGGAACTTGCAGATAGATGGGTACCCATTCTTAATGCATTTGACGAAAACGGCGTGGATTTAGGGTATGAGGTTCATCCGGTGGAAGACATTCACGATGGCGTAACATTCGAGCGGTTCCGAGAAGCCACAAAGAATCATCCACGCGTCAATATTCTGTACGATCCCTCCCACTTTGTTCTACAACAGCTGGATTACCTCAGCTACATAGATCACTACCACGAGTTCATCAAAGTATTCCATGTGAAGGACTCCGAGTTCAACCCTACAGGCAAAAAAGGCACGTTTGGGGGTTATGGCGATTGGAAAGACCGCGCCGGTAGATATCGATCTCCCGGAGATGGACAAGTAGACTTCAAAAATGTCTTTTCTAAGCTCACTGAGTATGGATGTGATGTGTGGGCTGTACTGGAATGGGAATGTGTCATTAAAAGTCCAGAGCAAGGTGCACGAGAAGGTGCCCCTTTCATTCAGTCTCATATCATTGAGGCAACCACAAAACGTTTTGACGACTTTGCCGGAGGCGACGTCGGTGATGATCACCTTAAGAAGATCTTGACCACTTAAAATGCAAGAAATAAAAAAAGCTCAATGCAAATTTGCATTGAGCTTTTTTGAAGTGTTTTCCTTTTAAGGACTTAAAGCTCCTTGATCTTAATGTTTTTGAACCAAACATTATCACCGTGATCTTGAAGTCCGATGTATCCTTCCGCTGCAATTTCTCTCCAATTTGGATTTTCATTTGGCCACTTACTAATCGCGATCAGTGAATCTAGTCGAGCACTACCAATGGTGTAACTCACGACTGTATCTCCATTTTGGATGTGTCTGATTTCGTTTCCACGAGCCAGCACTTCCACTTGATTCCAATTGCCAAAAGGCTTAGAATTTTGAGGAGAAGCAGCGATGAGATCATACAAGGAACTGGACTGTCTGTTTCCATTTGTTCCTTTACTCGCATCCGGATGATTTACATTATCCAACACTTGCATTTCAGGGCTCGTCTTCCAGATATAGTTGAAGTCTTCCGTCTCTTGACCTCGGTAGAAAATACCGGAGTTGGCAGCACTGTCTACTCTCCACTCAATTTTTAAATGGAAATTACCAAATGTTTTAGCAGCATAGATAATATCACCTCCTTGCTCAGCACCTAGCTCACCTCTTCCCGAGCCTTGAATTTGAATCGCACCATCATTAATTCGCCATGCCTGAGGCACAAAATCTTTGCCATATCCTCGCCATCCATCTGTGGATTGACCATCGAAAAGCAACATCCATCCATCCGCAACCTCTTCCGCAGTCAACGTGTTATCAGCCGCCACTTCAGGGGTGCTTTCTTCCGGAGTTTCCGCTTGCTCTTCTTCTCCTTTTTGAGCAGGCTGGCAAGAAAACAAGATTCCTGCCGCCAGTGTAAGCGCAAACCAATTATTTACTTTTTTCATTTGTATTAGGTTTTATCAATTTGGTTAAAATTTATTAGATCGATAACGCTTAGGGCATCGCTGGAAGCGTCCAACCTTCTCTGTACGTGTGTTTTACCAACTCAGCAGCATATTCATTTGCTGACACAGGATCAGTCCACGTTTTGTCAAATGTTGGGTGACCGTCATGAATTTTGAAACCATCTCTCATAACTGTTTTGATCGTCTCATTATCACCGATATTGGTAAACCTCATATTCGCTCCATCCCACTCCAACTCTTTATTGAGTGACTGTAGACGCACCGCCATCACACCCATGACCACCATTTCATTGAAAGGTCCAGCCTCTGCAAAATCCGAGGTAGTCGCCTTACGACTTTCAGGGCTTTCTTTGCATGCACGGACCCAATCCATCTCATGTGCACCTTCTGCCCAACTTTTACCAATTTCCTTCTCCACTCGTCTTTCCGTTTCCTTCACCTTCGGCACTCTTCCTGAGAGCAATTCAGGTTCTACACCGTAGCATCCCACGTGCATAATATCTTTAGTTCCGTAGAATATGGATCCTCCTCCTGATTTGTTTGGATTCTTGCCGGAAGGCCAGTTATCCGGTAGTTCCGGCTTGATCCCTCCGTCATACCAGTACACTTCCACTTCTGGCATTTTTACCTTGCCAACATTCTCCCTTTTAGGAAAGGTAAGCTTGACAGACTGCGCAGTTGGTGCACAATCATTCAGCAATAGGCTGGAACTTCCTTGTGCCTTTGTTGGGTATCCAAGTTTTAATCCTTCAAACACAGGATGTAGGATATGGCACGCCATATCGCCTAGTGCTCCTGTTCCATAATCCCACCAACCTCTCCAATTCCATGGATGATAAATCTCATTAAACGGACGCATCTTAGCTGGCCCCACAAACAAATCCCAGTTCAATGTATCAGGTACCCACTGTCCTTGCTCCGGCGTATTTAGGCCTTGGGGCCAAATAGGACGATCTGTGAAGGATTCAACTCTCGTTACCTCTCCTATTTCTCCATTCCAAATCCACTCACAAGCTTTCGCAACACCTTCTCCAGAGGCACCTTGATTCCCCATTTGCGTGGCTACATTATATTCTTTTGCGAGATTGGTCAATAGTCTTGACTCGTAAACACTGTGCGTTAAGGGCTTTTGTAGGTACACATGTTTGCCCATTGTCATTGCATGAGCGGCTGTTATGGCGTGCGTATGATCCGCCGTTGCAATCACCACGGCGTCAATATCATCCGCCATCTCATCGTACATCTTGCGAAAATCCCAGTATTTCTTCGCCTTTGGATAAGCATCGAAGCATCCTTTGGCATATTTCCAATCCACGTCACACAAAGCCACAATATTTTCCGACTTTAAGTTCTTGAGATTTGCAAATCCCATGCCCCCGACACCAATACCAGCGATATTCAGTTTATCACTTGGTGCGGTATGACCAAGTCCTGACACAACGTGGCTTGGAAGGATCGTTATTGCCCCTAATGCTAATCCGGATTTCTTGATAAACCCTCTTCTACTTTCATCAATTTTTTTACTCATTATAGATTGGTTTTGTTGTTTTAATAGGATGAATCCCGAATTTTAAAGATAGTAATTCGGGTCGCTAAAACGCAGCTAATGCGTCATAATCACTGCAATCGATTTCGAAAATTCAGTCAGGATTCCTGCCACCAGGTACTTCCTTCACATTGGCACATTACTCTTCGAATCAAACTTCAACCGGTGCCCAGCGACTCCTTTAATTCTACGAAACACTGGCCTTTTGCAGGCTGCTTGTCAGAATAAGGCCAGAATGTCCCACCAAAGACCCGATCTACTCGTTTTCTTTGCCTCAACAAATTAAAAACAGCGTACATTCGTTAGTGAATCAACAATGCTTGGAATTCACGTGCTACAAGACCATAGGTAATTTTAACTCCTGCCTCTCAAGTCAAATACAAGCATTTTTGCTCTCTAATGGAAGATGATTAAAACTTTTACATATCAAGATCGATTATAAGAAGTATGCTAAAAAATCGTATTTGTAATTCTTTGGTTGGAGTACTGATCTTTATGGTCTTGAGTGGATGTGGTGAAGACATTACAAAACCTCCATGCATCTTGGATGAAATTGTGCTTGATGAATTTAATTCTCTCAGGTTTCGAACCATTTCCGGTGGGGTTGTCTATCAGGTTGTACAAGAATTTACGCTGGAAGATGAAGTGGATACCTTAGCGTATTTCCAATTTGTTTATTTTCTTGATTCTTTGGTAGTGCTTAATCAACTTGATCCAAGTCAACGGCCCTATATGAGCGTATCGTTCGAGAATGACCGACCTACCAGAGTATTACGGTACTTCACCTCAACAGGCGTATTGTTAGATTTTGATTTTGAGTATGGTGAATCTAGCCTTCGAGTTGATTTAACACGGATCGCTAGCAACGGAGACGAACTGCTAGCTACCTATGCCAACTATTATTTTGACGAAAATGACAATGTAGAACGGATCGAACAATTTGGCATTGATCAGGAAGACAGGTCAAATTTTGTCCTGATTCGAGATCAACGTTTCAGTTACGATAACCAAGTAAGTCCTCTTCAGGGGCTCTACCTGCCCTTTTTTGCTAATCCAAACGTACCTTCGGTTGAGTTCTTTTCTGGTAATAACATCGTATCTGTAGAAGATGAAGTTGGAGTAGTTGAAATTGACTATGACTTCAATAGTGACAACATGGTTAGCAGGCAAATCAATCCAGACGGCTCAGAGATTGGTTATGGTTACGTCAATTGTGACTAGGACGGTATTCTAGCGTTCAATAATTTACTGCTCCGCGCTCCGCACATGTCTACTTCGCAAGAAGGCTATTGGTTTTGGTTTTCTGCCACAGCACCGCCCCTTGATTTGAGGTTACGTACGATGAATTCACCAACTTCCTGACCTTGAGTGACTCCGTTCTCACAAGCCATCATATAGTGAATCCCCCCATATAGCCGACTAATAGCGGCCTCTTCAGAAGCTGAGATAAATGAGGTGAATTGCCTTGCTGGTAATCCATACTCCAGTTCTGTTGTATCATGGAACGCGAAATTTTCGCCATAGAGATTTGTCAGTGTGACAGCAGCAGCTCTGGATATGACACTATGCCCACTGGTATACTCTGGAAATGGAGGAGTTTGAAGTAACGGGACCCAATCTTCATCTAAATACTGATTGATCAACGTTTCAGGCCTTACAACAATACTTCTCCACTTTTCGTCCCAACAGCTGATGAAGGCGTCGAACAGGGCAATCGAAGTCATTGCATAGGTTTCTACGGCTCTTCCGAAATCAGCTTGCGATTGTCTGGACGCAATGGCAGCGATGCCGATCCAGTGACCCCCCGGCGTGATCTTTTTCGTCGCAAACATGGCATGCCCATAGTGGTGGGAAACATAGGGATTGCAATCCCAGAACTTGGCTATTGCTGTTTCCTCTTCACTCAGATTCTTGCCAATGTCGTATACTTCTTTCAACTGCGCATAGAAGACTGAGTTTTCTTCCAGACTAAAAGGATGTGGATCGATCGGCTTAAATTGGTTGGCAGAGTCAAGCACCATGGTCCGTATCTTGTTCCAATGGGGCTCAATTCCGTTCATATAATCAGGTGGCGTTGGTTTCCAATATTGGGTTTCATCTCTGATCGTATATTGGGGAAACGTTCGGGTTTGATGGTATAGATCTACATCCATCCAGCTGGCGATGTGATCAGCTACGGCATCACCATAGGCTATGGAAGCTTCTTCGGTGGATGAAGACAGGCCTTGCTCACGTAAATTGTTGTATAATTGCTCCCTATACTCGACAATCCGATCTTCTGAGAAAATGAGTCTTTGTCCTAGATTTAGAAACGCATGGACCGCAGCCAGATTTAAATTGACATCGTCGGTTGCTACCTCAGGAAAAGTTTCCAAGCCATTCAGTTGTCCTCCAAACGACGTCAATTCGTTTGAATTAATAGCGAGCACCTCGTACGCTGCTATGCTTGGATAAGCATACACTCGGCTTGCCACGGGTGGTGAAAAAATGTCATGAACAATGACATCTGTTAGCTTCTTCATGGATCTATGAAAAAGTTCAGCGTCCTGCAAAACCAGGAGATAGGTATCTTCTTTTTTACCACATGAGGTTGCCAAAAAGAGTGCGATAAACAGTAGTATGATGTTCTTCATAGCGTCTTTATTGCAAAGTAAAACTAGTTGAGATTAATAATAAAGGGGGTGTCTGCGTTTGGAACAACCAAAAAAGTTGAGTCAGCCAAATAGGTAATATTTCTGTAATCTCTAGCAGAAGGGATGTCGAGCGGCTTCCATGCTAAACTTCCTTCCATCAACCCAATACCACCTGCATTAGCGTCTGATCTTCCAAGTACCGCATAGTTTGTAAAGTCATTACCTACATAAATAACGGCCTTCTCCAAAAACACAGCATCTTGTATAGCTCCTAGCTGGAAGGCCTCTGGCAGCTTTACCCATTTATAGCCGGAATCATCTGAAATCAACATTTTTGATTCAGCTGTGTAAGCCGGGTACGTGCTCACTGTACTAGACTCGATCAAATCTCCAATCTCGCGAGCCTTGCTGAATTTTTCATTCGTATTATTCTTTTTGTTTACCGCAGGCACTTGCTTGATTAAATCTGTCCGAGAATGAAACGGAATTACTTCGCCGAAGTATGGGTTGAAAATGATGGCCTCGGATTGTCCATTATCGTCAAAATCGTCAAGAAACATAGTGATCGGATTCTCTGGTTCTGGCTTCCATTTACTATTTAGCCCTGCATTACCAAAAAAGTAGTCCTCCTTCCCATCTTCATTCACATCTCCTGTCGTCACACTATTCCAGAAACCGTTTGTCATTTCCAGCAAAGGCGATGAGACCTTATCCAAGGAACTCCCATTAAATTCGTAAAAAGTGATCGGCATCCAATCACCAACAACCATCAACCCATTCTTGTCCCCGAAAGCTCCCCAAACCGCATCAGTTACCATTCCCATCTTAAAAAACTGAATTTCTTCCATCCTTTCTGTACTATACTGTATCAGATAGCTTTCTGGAACAGAACCGTAGCTAAAAGGAACAGATCTAGCACCTACAAAGAGTACATTGTTCCCATTGACTTCATCGTAAGCCACTGTGGAAGAGTTGATTCTGGGTAATTGAGTCATCCATCTAAAAAATCTATTTTCCCCGTTGTTTATATATATCCTATCCTCTAAAAGTGGATGATCCAGGGGAAATCTCGATCCCCCACTAGCCACAAAAAGATCTAAAAACCCATCTCCATTGATATCGATGAATTCTGCAGCCACGTCTTCGTAGCCCGCATCTCGTTCAATATGACCTTGATCTACACTTTGATAGGATAAGTCCGGTCCGGAGAGGAAAAGTTTACCTGGCTGGAACTGGGCACCTCCAATATAAAAGTCGTTCACTCCATCGTTGTTTAGATCGCCAACGGCCACTCCCGGACCTTCTTTTGACAGGGACCATGGGAGTAGTTTCTCCGTTTGATAATCCGCATAGTCGTCTTCCATGTGCATAAAGTCCACATACTGCAAAACAAGCTGATCTTGACTCTTCACCGGATGCCGATAGGACTCACCCTCAACCTTGGAAATATGAAGAAATTGATTTTTTTCAATATTGTCAAGTACTTGAGTTGTACCGTCTGGCCAGATCACTTGAAGTGAGTCTATCGATGACGCGGCACCAAGACCAAAATGTAGTCGGTTAGATATTGCAGATTGAAACCCTCTGGTAAGGTGCACCTCTTTCTTCAGAATTGCCGTGTCCGTATACACAATCACGGTAGATCCAATACCATCCTTATTGAGGCTTATCTCATCTTCCAGTGCAATATTCAAAAAATCACCCTCCGTTCTATTCTCAAAAAGAGAAGCCACTTCCGTTAGATTATTAACTACCAAATCTAAATCCCCATCATTGTCCAAATCCCCATAGGCCGCCCCATTAGAGAACCCTGCGAAGGATAGACCAACATTCCCTGCATTATTGACAAAATGTGTAGTCCCATTGTTTTCAAAATACACATTCGCTACTCGGTCAGATGGCATTTTAGCAATTAGTTCCTCGGTGGAACTATTCCGTTGAATATCGCTACTCAGAAAATTGATATAGTCCAGATCATTGGGTCGCTTATAAATCCCATTCGTAATAAACAGATCATTATCCTGATCATTATCAAAATCCTGTATCAATACGGACCAACTCCAATCGGTAGCATAGACATCCTTTAGCAGGGCCACGTCCTTGAAATGATTTCCATGGTTTAGCTGCATCGCATTCCTTGAGTATTGAGGGCGGTATCCTCCTTTCTTCTTGATATCCTTAATAAAGTTTGCATCATCTCCCCCTGACTTAAGCAGGATCGTTGGATCCCCGGGCAGCATATCCAAGGAGAAAACATCCATCAAACCATCAGCATTTATATCTGCGATATCAAGACCCATGGTAAATTGGGACGTATGCCCCAATAGTTCTCCGGAAACCTCCCTAAACGTCTTATCTCCATTGTTTAGATAGATATAGTCATCTTCATGGAAATCATTCCCTACGTAGATATCCATATACCCATCATCGTTTAGGTCACTTACACCCAGCCCCAGTCCATATCCGAGTCTACTTGAAAAGATTCCGACAGATGCTGTTACATCCACGAATCCGTTTCCTTCATTGACTTGATTTTCGAAGAATCGATCCCCCGACTTATCATCTTTTCGGTTTCTAAGTTCCGTGTTTCCGTAGGTATCTGTGCCATGAACAGAATGGTTGAGCAGATACATGTCCAGGTCTCCATCCTGATCGTAATCGAAGAAGGCGGACTGTGTAGAAAAACCAGAAAAATCCAGTCCGTACTTCTCAGCGGATTCAACAAAGCCTTTTCCATCTTTATTAAGGTAAAGACGGTTACTTCCCCGGAAGGATCCGTAGTTTCCTACAGTGCATTCATAGATATCTCTAAATCCGTCTCCATCCACATCTACCAGCACCACACCTGTACTCCATTTAGCAGGATTTTGTACTACAGGCAACCCATACTCCCTCGTTAAATCTTTGAATTTAAGACCTCCCTGGTTGATGTAAAGTCTATTTACCCCCTGATTCGCAGTAAAATAAAGATCAAGCAAATTATCATTATTGACATCTCCAACCGCTATGCCTCCTCCATTGTAGTAATAGAGGTATTCAATGATGTTTTGCTCTGGTGTGTCTTTTAAAAGATTCGCAAAATCAATTCCTGAGCTATCGGGTGCGATGGAACGAAACCTTGATGCCTCGCGATCACCTTTAGAGCTACACGAAAGAGCAAATGCTAAGACCAGAAAGGGAGCTACTTTTTTAATAACTAAAATATAGAAGTGGTTGATTATTTCTTGCAATGAGTACCAGGCTATCCATCGTGAGAATATCCCTGATCTCGCCTTTTACCCCCAGGCCTTTAAGGGTAGTGGAAAATTTACCTTTCCCATCGTTCAGCAAAAGGTGACCAGAACTAGCGTCGTATCGGCCAACCTCTGGCTTCACCCCGTACAGGTTGCCCCCTATCAAAAGGTCTAGATCACCATCCCGATCATAATCTCCGCTACTGATCGCAAAAACACTGGAAAACTGAACCTGTATCGGTAAATCAGCTTTGCTAAATGAAAACCCTCCATTATTAATAAAAAGTGAGGTTTCCAGAGTTGCACAATCGAGATACGTGGCTTCGTTTACCAACTCTTCTGAAAACATCTGCTTTATATGAGCCTTCTCAAACGAAGCATAGTCAGGATATACTTTCTTCAGTGCGGGAATCTGATCAATTAGATTATGTCGTAACGCATAAGGCACATATTGGTCGTTAACATTCCGAGTCAGAATTGGATCCATTGTACCATTTGCGTCAAAATCGTGAATATACAATCGAATTGGTCGTTCAATTGTGGCTTTAAATCTGCTATTGAGTCCATGATTCCCTACGATGAAGTCCACATCTCCATCTGCATCTGCATCAAATACATGAATAGTATTCCACCAACCTTTAGAGTCAACTAGATTTCCTGCTTTAGTGAAAGATCCACCCGTGTTTTCAAAGATGATAATCCCCATAAATTCTCCAGTTACTAACAGATCATCATCCCCATCTTGGTCCAGATCCGCGAAGACAGCATCGTTGATCATACCCAAATCCACCAGGTCTGGAGCGAGTACTTTCGTTTGATCCTGGAATTGACCTACACCATCATTGATCAACAAAAATCCGCTACCAGGAACACCATATTGCAGGGGTTTTGTAGACTCACCAATAAACAAGTCGTTATCACCGTCATTGTCAATATCACTGTACGTGACTGTAGAGCTGCTAACATACCCTGTAGCAATAGGCAGTGTCTGCGGACTTAGTACATAGCTTCCATTTCCATTATTCAGAAAAAGTTGATCTTTCAGTGCACTTGACGCCTGGGAAACCTCAACTCCACCACTGGTAATGTATAAATCCAAGTCACCATCACCATCTGCATCAAAAAAGAGGGATTCGCTGTTTTCAGCTACGGCATTCACATCTGACTCATTAAATGACGAAATCGAGCTGCTCCCCTGAGCTATCTCTTGCATTTGTGGGTAGAATCGTTTGCTACTTCCCATGAATATAGTATAGCCATTTTCATGCTTCTTCGCTGCTATTCTTGGTCCCTTTGTGCTAGACATATGGTAGAGTAAACGATCCCTATCAAAATCCACGAATTCATTTTCAACATGATGCAATGCGGTATCTGGAGAAATAGGCACCAAATACTGAATCGGCTCAATGACCTCCATGGCATTACCCTCTTCGAACTTCGCATCTTCTTCAAGCAGGACCAACGTAGTGTTCGCCTGAACACCACTTATCCTTTGAACTCTATTGGTGGGCCATTGGATTTCAATCTCTAGCGGGTCAGCACTTGAAAGGCCTACAACGAGCTTCTGATCCATCGAAGACTGAAATCCGCGCGTAGGTTGCTGCTCAATGTAGTATGAATGGTCCTTACTTCTAATCTTCAATTTCGCTCCATATCCAAACGTATTTTGGCCAAGACCCTTTAGCTGAATAGAAAGACTATTTCCCGTACTAATCTCGTTTTTGTAAACCAGGGAGCGGGAATTGACATTACTGACTACGAGGTCCAAGTCTCCATCATTGTCGAGGTCACCGTAAGCGGACCCATTGGAGAATCCATTGTAGTCTAAACCAAGATCCATCCCCATCTCCTTAAACCTGAACGCTCCTTCGTTGATGAAAGCATAATTTGGAATAGGGTTGCTTGGAATAAGATCTACTAGCTTTTTGAAGTCGACCTGCTTGTCAGACACAATCGACTTTATCACCTCTTCGTTTGAAATGTATCTTAAGTAATCCTGATTCGTTAGGTCTTGATAAATGCCATTGGCCACATATATATCTCTGTAGCCATCATTGTTCATATCAAACATCAGTGCTCCCCAACTCCAGTCTGTGGCCTCAAGTCCTGAAAAGCGGCCTAACTCCAGGAACTCTTGTCCTGTGTTTACTTGAAACGTATTCCGGGTAAACTGATGATGATAATCATTTTTCACACTGTATTGATACCTATTCCAATCTTCAAATGTGGTCACGGTTTTCAATCTTTGATCGTCTTTTGGAAGCATTTCGGTAATGAACAGGTCATTTCTTCCATCATTGTTGATATCTGCCATATCCGCACCCATGGAGGCACCGCTGGTAGAAGAAACCCAATTGGTAAATACCTCATCGAATGTTCCGTCTTGATTGTTTATATAGAGGTAGTCTCTTTCGAAAAAATCGTTTGAAATGTACATATCATCCCAGCCATCTCCATTTACATCTCCGACCGTGACTCCTAAGCCGAAACCGATGACACTCCCGTAAATTCCGGCTTGTTCACTGATGTCAACGAAGCGTCCCTCCACATTTTCGAGTAGCTTATCACCACCCAGGCTGTCCCTCTTGGGTCGCTCATTTCGTCGTAAATCAAAACTACCAATCGCCTGGTAGGAGTTATTCAAAAGATACACATCAAGATCACCATCCTTATCGAAATCAAAGAACGAGGCATGTGTGCTAAATCCAGGATCAGCTAGTCCATACGCTTCAGCTTGCTCTGTAAACGTCAGATCACCATTGTTGATGAATAACTCGTTTTGCTTATTATCTCCTTCTACGTCACCAGAATTGCAAACGTAGATGTCAAGAAAACCGTCAGCGTTGATATCCACCATGGTAACGCCTGTCGACCAGGCCCGTTCACCCTGTGTCCCTGAAGTCCTGGAGATATTTTCGAACTTAAAATTTCCTTTATTTACATACAATTCATTGGGACCTTGATTGGAAGTGAAATAGATATCGGAGAGCCCATCGTTGTCTATATCCCCAATGGAGACACCTCCACCATTGTAGTAGTTTCTATAGGTATAAACATTAAATTCATTGTTAAACGTCAATGAATTCTCAAAGGTAATTCCGGTCTCCTCTGCCGTGAGTAACACAAACTGCTTCTCCTGGCCCTTTTTGTCACAAGCGACTAAAAAAACAAACAGCAAGATGTAAGTATGAATAAATTTCATTTCGTATTGTAGCTCTTGTCTTCTATTGAAACATTGACGTAATGATTGCCAGTATACCAAATTTTGATCTCTCGGTTACCATCAATTTTGATAAGTGAATTAGATCCATCTTCCCCTGATTGAATGTAAAACGGATTTCCCTTGTACCATTTCAGCAGAATGTCTGAAACATACGGTACGAGTTCTGAGGCATGAAGATGATCATTCCAAATGGCCCACCCCGAGAAAGCAAAAGTAATATCCATCTTTCTAATCTCTTCAGCTTTACTAAAATCCGGATAAAACCGCATGATTATGTCAGATACAGAGTCAGTGGGTTGCTTGATCGTGTATCCGACCGTCTGATTACTCGCCCCGTGATAAAGAATTCCCTTCTTATTTTGTTCCCAACATTTATTGAAGAAGTCTTTTCTTGAATCCCCAAAATAAATGTTAAAAAAAATGGAATCATTTTTTACTCCGCTGCTCAGCTCTTCTTCGAGCAAATCACTGTAGCTGCCGGAAGAACCACAGGCCATAAGTACGAGTGCGGCTAACAGTCTTTGCAACTGCCATGCATACTTAAAACGATCTAATCTCAATAAAGTCATTGTTTTTAAAGAATAGAATTTTTTCACCATCGTGCATTTTTACTACTTCAATGTCTCTGATCTGTCCCTTGACATCCGTGAATACTGAATTTTTTTGGGAGAATCCATCTTGACTTCCAAACATGAGTAAGGCATTAAGAGCATCATATCTGCCGAATTGCGGCTTAACATTGTATTGATTCCCACCTACCATCAGGTCTTTCCAACCATCACCGTTCATATCTAGTATTTCGATCGCATAAATGGGACTTAGCTGAGCTTTAGGAGGCAGCGACTGCCTCACAAAACCCTTTGGTGTTTGAACGAATAGAGAGGATTCCACCACCTCAATTTCCGAGGTCAGTGCTTTATCGAGCATTTCCTTAGAAAAAAGTTCTTCTGTGCTTTGACGCGCATAATCCTTGTAATAGACAGTTTCTTTTTTCAATACGGGAAAATGGCTAACCAGCTCGTCTTTATCGTGGATCGGAAAAAGAACACCATCGACTAAGACACTTGTGATGTTATCGATAAAACCATTGGCGTCGAAATCGTAGGTATGAAGAGTAGTTCCCACAGGGAAAAAAGTGTTCCTACCCTTATTCCCAACCACCAGATCCACCAGCCCATCGTTTGTGAGGTCTGTCACTTCGATGGTATTCCACCAACCAACCGTATTGGCTACACCCCATTCCGCTGAGGAATACTGAAACTTATCTCCTTGATTGATAAAAATACAGACGGGGGTCCATTCCCCCACCGCCACAATATCCACAAGTCCATCAGTGTTGATATCCACCCATTGTGCATCTGTTAGCAAATAGGAGGTTTTGATGTCCTCAAAAAGGTGCTTATCCGATAAACTAAAGAAACCTTTACCGTCGTTGTCAAGCAGATACATTTTTCCACCCAACCCATACTGGAGTGGATTGCTTTTTTCACCAATCAGAAGATCAACATCACCATCTTGGTCGTAGTCATACGTACGAACAAAACTGGTACTGGCTCTGAAGTTGTTAGGTAATCTATCCTTTCCTTTTATGAAATTTCCTGAACCATCGTTGATATAAAGCCTGTCTAAAAAAGCACTGCTTCCAGGGCTTAACTCCACCCCTCCACTCACCACATACAGGTCTAGATCGCCATCACCATCGCAGTCAAAGAAAACGGCATCCATGTCTTCTGAGATTTGGTCATCACTCAGAAATAAACTATCCATCTCAAATTGCTCGCCGTTGGACTTGATCAACATGCCATTGACGTTCTTTGCTCCTCCAAAGTAGAAATCATCTATGGAGTCATCATTGACATCTCCAACCGCGACTCTTGAACCCAAATTGCTCATCATTTCTGTCAGAAGTGCATTTCGATCAAAATCAACAAAATCACTTTCACGATGTTTATGCGTCCAATCAGATTCGATTTTAGCTAGCCAGTTAACAGGTGTAGCTCTACCGCTACCTGTTGGGGATAAATCGGCGCCTTTTTCCACTATCGTAAGTGTTTGATTGGCAGCCACTGCAAATTGTCTACTTACCCTACCACTTGGCCAATAAACCTCTAATGTATCAATGATGGATTCATCTCCTAAGCCAAAGTGAACGGTTGAGGTAGACGAGCTTTGATAACCCTTAACCGGATAGTTTTGATGCCTTTGTGAGGTACTTTTTGTTTTGATGATTACCTCTGCCCCAATACCATGGAAATTATATTCGTCGACTAATTGAATCGAGATCGCATTTTTTCCCTTGCTATTATTTCTAAAGACCTGAGAGGGCTGATTTACATTATTGACGACTAAATCAAGGTCACCATCATTGTCAAAGTCCGCATAGGCACTACCATTACTAAATGAGGGACTTCCCAATCCCCAAGTCTCAGCATAGTCAAGGAACGTATAATTGGCATCACTTTTCAACGCCATGTTTGGTACAGCACTGGAGGGAATCTGATCTATCAGCTTAATAATTGCGTTGTCTCCTTCCGCAATGAGTCGTCTTACGTTGGCATCATTTGCTGTGTAGGAAAGAAAATCTCGATCCAGCAAATCTTTAAAAATACCATTTGAAATGAAGATATCGTCCTTTCCATCATTGTCCATGTCGAACAGAAGCGCACCCCAACTCCATTCACTATTGGAGACTTCTGAAAATCGACTCACGTCAGAAAATCCACCACTCTCTAGCCCCAGGTGTAGCATATTCCTTGGAAACTGGTAATGATACCCATTGGATGCAGCAAGACGCTGCTTATTCCATGATTCATACATCGTCTTCGTTTTCTTCCTTTCCAAAGACCTTGGTAACATTTCTGTCACTACCATATCCAACACACCATCATTATTGATATCTCCAACATCTGCGCCCATGCTACCCAAGCTCATGCTTTGAAAGTATGATTCTCCATCCTCCGTAAATGAGCCATCCTGATTATTGATATATAGGTAGTCTTTTTCAAAAAAATCGTTGGAGACGAAGATGTCTGGCCAGGTATCGTAGTTAAAATCACCAATTGTGACTCCTAGGCCAAATCCAATAGCACTTGAATAAATTCCTGCTTGCTGCGAAATGTCCTTAAATCTCCCACCATCGTTGAGCAGGAGTTTGTTTCCGCCACCATGTTGATCTGGGATGTCTCTGGCATTGGGCTTTATGTCGGCCCCGGTTCCTACGGACCTAAAAGAGTTCGTTAGCAAATAACAATCCAGGTCTCCATCTTTGTCGAAGTCAAAAAATGCGGCTTGCACTGAAAGACCGACCTCCGCCAATCCATATACTTCGGCTTCATCTGTAAATGTTCCGTCCCCATTATTGATAAATAAACTATTGGCTCTGTTCTTCCCACCGGGTGCTCCGGACTTACAAACGTAGATGTCCAGCCAGCCATCTTGATTGATATCTGCAAAAGTTGTACCGGTGGACCATACCCCTTCACAGGCAACATTGGCAGCACTGGTTACCTCTTCGAACTGCCAGTCACCTTTATTTAGATACAGCTTGTTTGGAACTTGATTCCCGGTGAAATAGATATCTACAAATCCATTGTTGTCCACATCACCGACGGCAACTCCTCCCCCATTGTAGAACGAGCGAAAGGTGTAAGGATTTAGGTCTTCCGATATGGTGAGTTCATTGGTAAAATCAATGTTACTGTTCTTCGCCACTTCGGAAAATAGCGTACTATCTCCTTTCTGGCACGCAGAAAGAAGGACCAAGACCGTAAGTAAAGTGAGCGGATTCTTCATAAAAAAGGGGTTACAGATACAATCTGCAACCCCAAAATTAAGTTGTATGCTACTCTTAGTAACCTGTGTTTTGTGTCAACAACCCGTTAGAGTTATTAATCTGATCTTGCGGAATTGGGAATACAATTCTGAAATCATCAGAGTGTGCAGGTTTTTCCCACCATGCATCACCCCACTTGCCAAATCTGATCAAGTCTGTTCTTCTTGTGGACTCTGCAAACATCTCTCTTCCTTTTTCAGCTAAGAAAGAATCTGCATCCAAAGAAGTAAGATCTGCAACACCAGCTCTTTGTCTGATTTGATTCACTTCAGGAAGCGCAAGATTCCAGTTTCCGTTCAAACGAGCGTTTGCTTCCGCTCTTCCCAAAAGAACTTCAGTATATCTGAAAAGTGGATAGTCGTTATCCATATCATTCAACTGATTTTGTTTGAATTGGAACTTACCAATTCTAGCTCCCGCCTGTCTTGAACCATTAGGGAACAGCTCATTAATGTCTGGTGTGTAATTAACCGGAGCTCCGTCAGGATCAGCTGCATCAAATGCAACATCTAGCAATGGTTGACCACCAGATGAGAATTGAGGACCTGAGATGAAGTTGTTTGTGAACCGCTCATCTGCAGGGTCGTATGAGTTATAAAACTCCTCAAGCGTACTGTATCCATTCCAAGGCTGCTGAGCCAAGTTGTACGTCAATTGAGATGGGTAGTGCAACGTCATCTGTGCAAGATTGAACCCTGTAGCTGTGGCTTCATCGAATGGTACCACCCAAATATGCTCCATGTTCTCAACATTGTCTGCAGCAAATATTTCAGCGTATCCTGGCGAAAGTGCGTAAGCGCCTTCATTGATGATAGCATCATATTGATCGATCGCATCTTGCCAACGTGGTGTTCCAGTGTACACTTCAG